>NZ_JAMXMW010000019.1:0-196859 GCF_024055675.1 Actinoallomurus rhizosphaericola
TCGCGGGGCTCCGGGTGGCCAAGTTCCTTAAGCCATCGAGTGGTCTCCACCATGACAGCCATGCCCGGAGCCCCAGGGCCCTCCGATCTTACGAACGACCAGAGCAACCACACTTGAAAGGTAGGACCCACCATGTCCCACAGCCCTCCCGACCCCGCACCGGATCCCGCCGCGCGGGATTCGGCCGTGCCGGACGCCGCGGTGCCCGACGCCGCCGCCGCGGCCGAGTGGGCCACACGAGCCTTCGTCGACCACCGCGAACTGCTGTTCTCCGTCGTCTACACGATGCTCGGCAGCGTCGCCGACACCGAGGACGTGCTGCAGGAGACGTGGCTCGCGTGGCACACCCGCAGCCGCGCGTCCGGCGGCGAGCCGATCGCGAACCCGCGCGCCTACCTCGTCCGGGTCGCGGTCAACGGGGCGCTGGCCCGGCAGACGAGTATCAGCCGCCGCCGGGAGGAGTACGTCGGGCCGTGGCTGCCCGAGCCGATCGCGACCGCGCCGGACACGGGCGCCGCCGACGCCGCCGACGGCGTCCTGCGCGCCGAGTCGGTGTCGATGGCGCTGCTCGTGGTGCTGGAGACCCTGTCCCCCCTGGAACGGGCGGTCTTCGTGCTGCACGAGGTCTTCGGCTACTCGCATCCGGAGACGGCCGCCGCCCTCGGCCGCAGCACCTCGGCGATCCGGCAACTGGCGCACCGCGCCCGCGAGCACGTGCACGCCCGCCGCCCCCGTTACGAGGCCGACTCGCGCGTACGGCGTCAGGTGACCGAGCGGTTCATCGCCGCCGTGACCGGCGGCGACATCCAGGCACTCATCCAGGTCCTGTCACCCGACGTGACCCTGTGGGCGGACGGCGGCGGCAAGGCGCGCGCGGCCGGTCCGCGGCCGGTCCGGGGCCGGGAGAGGATCGCCCGCCTGATCGTCGGGGACGCGGCCCGGCATCCCATCCCCGGCCTCACGGTCCGCTACCAGTACGTCAACGGCGATCCGTCGGCGGTGCTGCTGTCGGGCGGCGCGGTCCACGCGGTGGTCGTCCTCGACCTGACCGCCGACGGCACCCAGGTGAGCGGCATCTACACCGTGACCAACCCCGACAAACTCTCCCACCTCGGCTGACCGCCGGGCCCACCGTCTCCAGGAGTCCCCAGTGTTCACCGCCTATGTCGTCGTCGCCGTACTCGCCATCGCGGCCAACGGCTTCTCGGGCGTCGCGGCCATCGCCCACTTCAAGCCGATCCTGCCGCCCATGGCCAGGGCCGGGGTGCCGGAGTCGTGGCTGACGTTCCCGATCGGCACGCTGAAGCTCGCGGGCGCCGTGGGGCTGCTGCTCGGCCTCGTCGGCGTTCCGCTGATCGGCGCCGCCGCCGCGATCGGGCTGATCCTCTACTTCGTCTGCGCCCTCTACACCCACATTCGCGCGAGCGACTACTCGGCCCAGTTCGGCCTGGCCAACGGCTTCCTGGCACTGGCGGTCGCCGTGCTGGCCCTCGACCTGGCGACCTGACGGGCCCCTCGCCGCGTGGATCCGCAGAGTCAGCTTCTTGGTCGTGAACGGCTGAGCTTGGAGCCCGGCCGTTCGCACCTCGTTGCGCTCCCCGTCGCGGCTGGGTGTCGCGTCGGGGTCGCATCTCCCCTCGCCCTGCTGTTGGGGCGGTGGACAAGGTCGGTTTTACCCATTCTGTGGGTCGCCAGGAACTTAAGCTGCCCGGGCTCGCCGGTGAAGGCGATGCTCCGGAGGCGGCCGTGCACCGTCCAGATCGACACGGTCCGGGCGTCCATCTGCCACGATAGGCACCGGTCATCGAACGGCTGGGCGGCATCGGCCCGCACCATGATGGGCTTGGAGACCGCCTTACGACGCCGCCGAGAGTGCTCACCACCCAGCAGACCAGCCGCGATCTGGGCGTGCAGCGTCGTGTATGCGTCGGCGACCTTACGGATCACATGCAACGCGGGCTGCGCCGACAGCCCTCGAGCCTTCAACTCCGCGTACACCAGCTTCTGCAGCTTCTGCCGGGCGAACACGCCACGGGTGAACGCGACCGCCGACACCTCATTCGCCACGGTGTTGCACAGCGACAGGGTCGCCGCCAGTGCCGCCGCCTGCTCAGGCGTCGGCAGCAGCTTCATCTGCACCGCTAGCTTCGCGATCCGTGACGTTATCATTACCATTGGTTGATGTCACGGTGGCGGACGCCAGACCTGAACGTTCGTCGAGGCCGTACTCGGTGGAGGTGCTCACAGCTCGATCACCGTCCTGTCGGGCGCGACCTCGATGCCCAGGGCCGCGAGTGAGGCGTGGGCCGGGGCGGTGGGGTCGACCAGCGGGTTGGTGTTGTTCAGGTGGGTGTACAGGCGGCGCCGGGCCGGCAGCCGTGACAGCGGGCCGGCGGTCCACGTGATCGGCAGGTGACCCATCTGGGTCGCGGTCCGGTCCGAGATCCCCATCCGGCGGGGCTCGTCGTCGTCCCAGAACGTGCCGTCGATGATCACGCAGTCCGCCGACCCGAGGACCTTGTCGAGGGCGGGCGACCAGTCGGCCACGCAGGGCGCGTAGACCGCGGTCCGGTCACCGTCGGCGAGGACGAGGGCCACCGACCACGCGCCGTCGGCGGAGGCGTCGGCGGCGTAGCGCGGCCGCTTGCCCGACACGCGCACGGCCCGCACCGTGACGGCGCCGCCGAGCCGCAGGGGGCGGTCCTCGGGCAGTTCGTGCCAGGCCAGGCGGGTGTACGGGGCCAGGACGTCGTTCAGGCGGAGCCGGTCGGACAGCGCGCCGGCGACCGCGGGCGTCGCGATGACCTCGACGGACGCGGCCTCACGCAGCCGTGCGAGGCCGAGGGTGTGGTCGAGCTCGGCATCCGTGAGGATCACCCCGGCGAGCGGGGTGGCCCGCGAGCCGGGGGCCGGCGTGCCGCAGAACTCGACCTGGTCGGCGATGTCCGGCGTGGCGTTGATGACGAACCATCGGTCGCCGGCGCGGACCGCCGCCGAGGCGTGCCGGCGCCGCCGCTCCGGATGGGAGCGGGCGCCGGCGCACCCCGGGCACGCGCAGTTCCACTGGGGCACGCCACCGCCGGCGGCCGTGCCGAGGATCTGCAGCAGCAACGGTGTTACCTGGTGGAGAGGAAGTACGCGGACGCCTCCATCGACGTCTCGACGATCTCGTAGTCCGGCTTCCTCCAGGTGGTCTGCTCGCCACCCCGCCGGTTCCCCTTGCCGTGGATGTCTGCCATCGTCACCATCCCTTCGATCGATCGGTGCCTCCGGCGGAGATCGTCACCTGCCCTTGGTAGGACGGGTAAGCCTCCGAGTCAAGACATTCCCGGCCGCCTTGTGGCCCAGCACATCCGCTTGAACCCCGCGCTGGGCGGATCCGTACCCCCTGGTGTCCGCCGGCACCGGAACACGGGAGGGACACGATGAAGCCGCACCCGCGAAGGCGCGCCTCATGGGTCCGCACGTCCACCGAGGCGCCGGCGTACGCGGCGGCACGCTCCCGGCCCGGCCGCCGCCGGGTCTATCGTTGATCACCGCGTTCCCGACCGCCCGGAGCACCCCCGCCATGGCCCTTCCCGGAGCGCGCGGCAGGACGAAGGCACGGACCTGGTTGCGCGCGCTGCGCCCGGTGACCGATGCCGGCGACGAGCTGATCATCGCTCGCCTGTACGAGGAGTACCGCGGCCCGCTGCTCGCCTTCGTGATCCGGCAGACCGGCGGTGACCTGCAGTGGGCGGAGGACATCGTGCAGGAGACGATGATCCGCGCCTGGCGCAACCTCGACCAGCTGGACGCGGACGCGGCCAGCCTGATGCCTTGGCTGGCGACGGTCGCCCGCCGTATCGTCATCGACGAGAGGCGCCGCCGGGGAGCACGGCCCCAGGAGGCGGGCGAGGCCCCTCTGGAAGGGCTCCAGTCCCCGGACGGCATGGAGGATCTACTGCGCGGCGTGGTCGTATCCGAGGCGTTGCAGGCGCTCAGCCCCGCGCACCGCGAGGTGCTCACCGAGACCGTGCTGCGCGATCGCACGGTCAACGAGGCCGCCGAGGTGCTCGGCATCCCCGTCGGCACGGTCAAGTCCCGGGTCTACTACGCCCTTCGGGCGCTGCGCGTCGTCCTCGACGAGATGGGGGTGACGCCGTGACCGAGGATGGGCCCGTTCGGCACACCGACGTCGGAGCGTACGCCCTCGGACTGCTCGAGGAGGACGACCGGCGGGCCTTCGAGGCGCACCTGGCCGGCTGCCCCGCGTGCTCGGCCGAGGTGGCCGACCTGACCCGTCTGCGGGAGCTGCTGATCGCCGCCCGACCCGCGCCCACGACGACCGAGCCCGGCACGACCGAGCGTGGCGCCGTCGGCTCCGGCACGGCGGAGACCGACTCCGTCGCCGGGCGCGGCACGGCGGGAGCAGGCCAGGCCGGGGGCACGGACGATGTCCGGGGCTCGGCGGAGGTCGCGAGTCCGGCGGACGCCGGAGGCTCGGCGGACGTCGCGAGTCTGCTGCGCCGGCGGCGAGTGGCCGCGCGACGCCGGCGCCGGGGAACCGCGATCCTGGGCGCGGCGGCCGGTCTGGCGCTGCTGGCGGGCGGGGCCACCCTCGGCGCCGCCCTCGCCGGGCACGGCGACGGAACGATCACGGCGCACGGCCACCCGAACATGCCCGCGGACCTCCTCGGATGGGGCGAGACGCACCGTGCC
Organism: Actinoallomurus rhizosphaericola; assembly: GCF_024055675.1. Classification (NCBI taxonomy): domain Bacteria; kingdom Bacillati; phylum Actinomycetota; class Actinomycetes; order Streptosporangiales; family Thermomonosporaceae; genus Actinoallomurus; species Actinoallomurus rhizosphaericola. Next base: position 4,702 of record NZ_JAMXMW010000019.1, read on the forward strand.
GCGAACCCCCGTACCGGGGCGAGCGGCATCGTGGCGCTGGAGGTGAAGGCCTGGGGCACGCACGTCGCCCTCGACCTCGGCGGCATCAGGGGCCCGCTCACCTGCCGGCTCATCGCGGTCGACCGGTCCGGGCAGCGGCACGTGGTGACCGAGTGGGCCGTGCCGCCCAAGGGCTACGGCGTCGCCGGCTCGCCCGACCACCTGCAGGTCCACGGCGGTACGGCCGTCCAGCGCCGGGACCTGGACAGGTTCGACGTGGAGGTGGAGGGCGGCGGCGTCCTCCTGAGCATCCCGGTCTGACCCGGAATCCCGGTCTGACCGGGGCTTTCCCGTCCGGCCGCGGAAGGCGCCGACGGCCGGAGCGGTGCGCGCCCGGTCCGTTCGGAGCGGCCGCTCCGGGGCCGGCGGCGCGGGCCTACACCTCGACGGGCCGCTTCTCCCGGCGCGTCTTCATGGCGTGCCGGACGAGCGTCACCAGGACGTCTTTGCAGGACTCCTTGTCGCGCGCGTCGCACAGCACGATCGGCACCTGCTCCCCGAGGTTGAGCGCCATCTCCACCTCGTCCAGCTGGAACCGCCGGGCCCCCTCGAAGCAGTTCACCGCGACGATGAACGGCGTGCCGCGCCGTTCGAAGTAGTCGACCGCGGGGAAACAGTCGGCCAGCCGCCGGGTGTCGGCGAGGACGACCGCGCCGAGCGCCCCGAGCGTGATCTCGTCCCACATGAACCAGAACCTCTCCTGCCCGGGGGTGCCGAAGAGGTAGAGGACGAACTCGTCCTTGATCGTGATGCGCCCGAAGTCCATGGCCACCGTGGTCGTGGACTTGGCCTCCACACCCTCGACGTCGTCGACGCCGACGCTCTTGTCGGTGAGGAGCTCCTCGGTCCGCAGGGGCTTGGTCTCGGAGACGGTCCCGACCAGGGTCGTCTTCCCTACGCCGAAACCGCCGGCGACCACTATCTTGGTCGCCTTCGGCAGCCTCCGGCCCCGTCGGTCAAAGCGCCTTGAGTCCATCGATCACCGCCAGGTACAGGTCGTCGTCGTCCGCCAGCTCGGCCTCCGTCTGCGGGTCCTCGACCGTGATGAGGCCCTTGGCGAGCAGGTCTCCGAGCAGGACGCGGACGGTGACGGTCGGAAGGTTCAGGTGCCCGGCGATCTCGGCCACCGACATCGGCTCCTCACAGAGCCGGACGACGGCCTGATGCTCGGGGTCGAGGCCGAGCTCCGGGGCCGCCGGCAGCCCCGTCGCCACGACCATCGTGATGAGGTCGAAGGTGCCGCGGACCGGTTCCGTACGGCCGCGGGTCATGACGTACGGGCGGACGAGCGGCCCGGCCTGCTCGTCGAGCCACCGTTCGTGTGACTCCTCCCCGTCCACGATCACTCCCTCGGGCTCGGCGTCGGGCAGATCCCTGGATACGTCCTCCGGCTCCTGCGAGTCGCTCATCGTCACGGCACCGAGTCCGCGGTACGGGACGCGGCGGTCAGGTGGTGACCGAGCCCGGTGACGAGCATCTCCATCTCGTAGGCGATCAGACCGATGTCGGCCTCCTCGCTGCTGAGCACGGCGAGACAGGCGCCCTGGCCGGCGACGGTGACCAGGAGGTACGCCTTGCGCATCTCCACGATCGTCTGCAGCACGGGGCCGCCGTCGAACCGCTCGCCCACGCCCTTGGCCAGGGACTGGATACCGGCGGCCACCGCGGACAGGTGCTCGGCGTCGTCCTGGTCGAAGTCCTTCGACGCGGCCATCAGCAGGCCGTCGGCGGACAGGACGATCGCGTGTCTGGCCTCCTTGACGCGCCCGACGAGGTCGTCGAGCAGCCAGGCCAGTTCGGCGGGAGGTTCTGTCTTCTGCGCCACTAGTAGTCCTTCTACGCTTCGTCGTCTGCGGTCGGAGCGGTCTCGGTGCGGGACTCCGGGTGCGACTTGGCCGCGTCGGCCCGGCCGCGCCGGGTGCCAGCCTGGAGGCCGCTGAGGGACCTGCGGACGTTCTCGGGTGACCGGCCACCGCCGGCGTTCCTGTCCTCGTCCTCGGCCGTGGCGGGCGGTCCGTCCGTCCGCAGGGGAGCGGCGATGCTCGCCTGGGGAACGCGGATCGGCAGGCCGGAGGGCGTGAGCGAGCCCTCGGCCGAGGGTGCGGTCTCGCCGGGTTCGTCGTCCGGCGTCGTGTCGGGGATGTCCCGTGGTGGCGAGGGGAATGCCGTCACGGGCGCCACCGTCCGTCCGGCCGGGGTTCCGCCCGGACGGCGGATGGGGCTCTTCCGCCGTCTCCGGGGGAACCCTTCCGGGGTCTTCTCCTGCGGCTCGTCTGCGGGCCCGGTGCTGTGTTCGTCATGGGAACCGTGGGATTCGTCAGGGAACGGGTCGGGCGGGGTGGCGGTCGCCACGGCCGTGGTGGTGGCCGCGGGCGCGGCGCCGATCGCCGCGGGCCGGCTCTCGGCCACGGCGCGGGCACCCCTCTTGGGGGCCGTGTCATCGGGTGCGGTCTCACTGATCAGCTCGCGGGGGATCAGCACCACCGCGGTGGTCCCGCCGTAGGACGAGTGCTTGAGCGAGACGCGCACGTCATAGCGTTCGGCCAGCCGGCCGACGACGTACAGGCCGAGGTGGACCGAGCTCGACAGGTTGAACTCGGGCGGGTCGCTGATCCGGTCGTTCAGGGAGGCCAGCAGCTCGTCGGTCATGCCGAGACCGTGGTCCTCGACCTCGACCACGTAGCCCTTGGCGACCCTGCGGCCGCTGACCTCCACCTGCGTGTACGGCGGGGAGTAGGACAGCGCGTTCTCGATCAGCTCGGCGAGCAGGTGGACGATGTCGCCGACGGACCGGCCGGCCAGTGAGACGTCGCCGATGGTGGAGGCGACGGTCACCCGCGTGTAGTCCTCGACCTCGGCCACCGCGGACCGTACGACGTCGATCATCGGGACCGGGTACCGCCAGCCGCGGGCGGGGGTCGCGCCGGACAGGACGATGAGGTTTTCGGCGTTGCGCCGCATCCGGGTGGCGAGGTGGTCGACGCGGAACAGCTCCTCCAGGTCCTTGGGGTCGTCCCTGCGGCGTTCCATCTCGTCGAGGAGGGTGAGCTGCCGGTGGACGAGCGCCTGGGAGCGCCGCGCGAGGCTGAGCAGGATGTCGCGGAAGCCGCGCCGCAGCTCGGCCTGCTCGACCGCGGTGCGGATCGCGGTCTCCTGCACGGAGTTGAACGCGCGGCCGACCTGGCCGATCTCGTCGGTGCCGAAGGACAGCGGCGGCGCCTCGGCCGCGACGTCGACGTTCTCGCCGTGGCCGAGGCGTTCGACGACGCTCGGCAGCCGCGTGTCGGCCAGCTCGCGCGCCGCGTTGCGCAGCTTCTCCAACTGCCGCAGCAGCGCCCGCGTGGTGGTGATGGAGACGACGATGGAGGCGATGACGGCCGCGAGGCCGAGGCCGCCGGCCAGGGCGAGCCGGGCGACGACGCCGATCGCGATGGGCTGCGCCCGCTTGACCAGCCGGCTGCCGCCGCCGAACACCGCCTTTGACAATTGTGCCAACGCGGGGTCGGCGGTGGCCCGCCATTGGGCCGCGGTGATCGGGAGACGTCTGCCCGCCTTGGCCTTCGTCAGGAGGGTCTGCTCGGTCGTTTCGAAAGCGCGGACGTCGGCGCCATTGGCCGCCAGGTCATAAGAGGTACGATCGGCGGATCCCAGTTTCGTGAGGACTTCGGCGAAGGCGTGACGCCGGGCGCCGATGAGCTGGACGAGTTGCACGTAATCCGCGGTCGTGAAGCGCTTGGTCGCGAGCATTCCGGACAATGCCGCGTCCTCTTGCGAGAGCACCTCTCGTGCCCGGTTGAGCTCGACGAGGGTCCGGACGTCCCTGGCGAAGTCCTTGTCGTCGAGGGTCGCGAGCGAGTCGTTGATGTCGAAGATCGCGTCGACGGCGCCGTCGTAGGCCGTGGCGGCGGCGGATCGGTCGATCAGGCCGGAGTCGATCGCCGCGCGGCTGGTGGCGAGCCCGTTGAACCGCGCGATGCCCGCGTCGATCGCCCGCTTGAGCGCCGGGCTCTGGGCGAACTTCACGTTGCCGCCGCGGGCCAGCCGCTCGAATTTGGCGATGGCCTGGTCGGTGCGAGCGCGCTGTTCCTGAAGCGCGGTGCGCTGCTGCGGGCGGGGATCGGAGATCCGGATCAGCGACAGGCGGCGTTCCATCTGGAGTTCGGGCTGCAACGCGTCGAGAGGTTCCGCGACCCCGGTGTTGATCACGGAGACCCAGAGAAGGTTCACCCCTTCGCGCAAGGTCACCCAGGCCGCGAACGCCCAGAGGGCGACCAGTGACAGCAGCAGAGCGGTGATCTTCGTTCGAAGACGCGAGTTACGGAAACGCATTGTGCCCGCCCTGCGCTGACGAAGGAATCAGTATTCTGTTCATCTGGGATTTCGTGACGTGAATCGATTTATTGGGGTATTCTGCAGTCCGCCGCGCACTGGCGTCGCGCACCGCGCATGTCGCCGCACCCTCTGGCGATGTTGGACTCTATCAACGGTCGCCATACCTATTCAAGGCGACAAGTGGCGAAAGCGGCGTGAATAGCCCGGTTTGGGGGGATTTCGGGGCTCACTCGCCCTCTCGGCCGGATGGCAGTGGCAGCCGTTCATGCAGGTGGAGAGCCGCCAATGTGGCGGAGCGCACAATGCCGAGCGGCAGATAGAGGTCCTTGTCGTGCCAGAGCGGCGGATCGTCCGGGCCGGCCGGAGATCTGCGCAGACGCTCACATCCCCGGGCGGCCGCCCGGAGGCGCGCCGTGTCCGGCCCGGCGTCCATCCGCGAACCGCGTGTCAGCAGGAGGATCTGCACCGCGTACGCCGTCTCCTCGGCGGTGCCGGTCCAGTGGCCCCAGGAGCCGTCCGCCCGCTGCGTCCCGACGACCCAGCGGACGGCCCGGTCGACGGCGTCCGCCGACTCCGGGCCGCCGAAGTCGTGCAGGGCCAGCGCGCAACAGAAGGTCGCGTAGTACGGCGACACGTGCCAGCGGTCGTCCCAGTGCCCGTCGTCGCGCTGACGGTCGCGCAGCCAGGCCGACACCTTGGCGATCGTGCCGTCGTATCGTGCCACGGACCCGTCGTCCCGCTGCGCGCTCCGGCGGTACCCCCCGAACGCCTCGAGCACGTGCGCGTTCGTGGTGACCGACTCGCCGTCCTCGCCGGGCCAGGTGCAGAAGTGGGCGTCCAGTTCGAACGCCCAGAGCGGATCGGGCCGCCGCGGCGCGCCGGCGAGCGCGAGCGCGTACAGCGCCCCCGCCGTCGTGTCGGCGTCCACCGGCAGGCCCGCCGCCGCCGCCGTTCCCGCAGGACCGACCGCCGCATCCAGATCCGCCACCAGGACCGGAGGCACGTCGACCGGAACGCCCGCGCGCCTCAGCCCGCCGAGCACCCAGGCGCGTTCGAAGACGGTGATCGGCAGTCCGCAGGGCACCGGCCCGCCCTGCCGCGCCGCGGCCGTCTCCAGAAAACGCAGGGCCGGAGCGCCTGCGGAGTCCGGCCGCGGGCCGCCGAGCCAGGCGGCCGTGGCGGCGGGGGAGGCCCCGACCGTCCCCGTCGTCTCCGGCCGTACCGCGGGGTGGCGCCAGACGGCGTCACCGCCGGCCTCGAGAACGTGCAGCAGCTTCGGCGGCGGTGCCGCACCGGAGGCGAGGAGGGCCCGGACCGAGGCCAGTGCCGCGCCGGTCAGGCCTTCGGGGAGGCGCAGCCGCCCGGTGCCCGGCCACGGGACCGCACCGGCGTCCAGGTGGTCGTTGATCGCGTCGACGAGACCGGGGACGATGAGCTCGATCGCCGGCAGGTCGGGCAGGCCGGCCCTCGTCAGAGCCCCGGACCCGTGCGTCCACGCGAACAGCGGGCGCAGCCCCGCGAGCGCCGCACCGGTGGTGGCGGCGCCTCTGCGGGCCTCGCGGAGGAGCGCCTCGGTCGCGCTGAGCGTCGGGACCAAGGCGTACCCGGGGTCGGGGGCGCCCCACCCGCCGTCCGGGCGCTGGGCGGCCAGGAGATGCCGGACCCGCTCCGTGTGCCCGGTCAGCCAGGGTGCCAGCGTGACCAGCCGTCCGGTCTCGTAGGCCGACGCGGAGACCTGTCCCCACGGCTCGCCGAGAAGGCCGGCGACCAGCGCACCGGCCTCGGCCTCGACCCCGGGAGGGGAGACCGGGTCCCCGAGGGGCTCGGCGGGCCTCACCGGTCGCCCCAGTAGTCGGCCGTCCCGTAGAAGCCGATGCTGTATCCGAGCTGCCGCCGCAGGTACGCCGCCTCACGGGGGAGATCGTCCTCGAGCGGCGCGATGAGCCGCTCGCAGCGGTCGGCGAGCTCGTCGGCCCGCCGGGTGATCTCCTCCCGCCCCGCAGCGAGCATCAGGCTGTTCAGGTCGCCCCAGGCGACATCCCGATCGTAGGTCGCCAGGTCGTTCACCAGTCGCAGCGCGCGCTGCACCTCCTCGCCGGCGGCCGCGAGCGGCCGCAGCCGCTCCAGCGTGTCCACGGTCTCGCCCGCGATCCAGTGGGAGACGTTGACGAGGTGCGAACCGAAGTTGTCGGCGTTGGCGAGGTACTCCTCCACGGTCGGGAGCGCGGACCGCTCTCCCCGGGCGGCCGCCGCCTTCCAGCTCCACTCGCGCGCGCTCGCCTCCACGTACCTGCGCAGGGCGTCGCGCCAGGCCGGGGCGAGGGCCGGCCACACCGCACTGGCCGTCAGTTCCGCGCGGATGCTCGCGAGCAGACGTTCCAGGGGCACGTTCCCGGCGGCGCCCTCCGCGACGGCCGTGCATCCTTCCGCGAAGGCGTCGATCTCCTCCGGGGACGTCGCGACGTGATCGACGAGCCAGTCGGCGGCGAACGCCCACAGGGCCGTCCGCGCGGCGATCCTGATCCGGCCGGCGTCGGCCCAGGGCGATCCGAAGGCGTTCGCGAGGGCGACACCGCTGAACACGGTCGGCCCGAACGGGTCGGGCGGGAACAGGTCCGGATACGCGGCCGCGCACTCCTGCAGGTCGCGCAGGCACTCGGTGGCGAGTGCGCAGGTCCGTCCGTGCTCCGCCGCCGCCTCACGCTCGTCGCGGCCCGCCAGGGGAATCGCCATGCCTGCCCTTCTGTCGTGGGACGTCCGTACGAGGGGACATGCGTACGGACCGGTGCGAGTGAGGAACACGGGGGCGACCGCGCGCCCGGGCGCTCCCGTCAGATCGGCCGGAGCGTCAGTTCGACGTCGCGGCGCGGCCGGAGTGTCGGCCCGATCCGGGGCCGGGCGGGGACCGCGCTGCAGGAGGCCGGCCGGAACCGGCGCAGCAGCCCGGCGACGATCAGTTCGGACTCGGTGTTGAAGACGTGCATCCCGATGCACTGGTGGGGACCGCCCCCGAACGGGAAGTACGCGTAGCGGTGCCGCCGCCGCCCGCCGGGAGTCCGGCCGGCCGCGAACCGGTCCGGGTCGAAGGCCCGCGGCCGGTCCCAGAACCGTTCGAGCCGGTGCGTCAGGAACGGGCTGAGCAGCACGGTCTCCCCGGCTTCGATCGGCACCGCGCCGAGACTGGTGGGGGTGACCGCTCTCCGGGGGAACAGCCAGCCGACCGGGTACAGGCGCAGGACCTCCTGGATCACCTGCCGGGTGTAGGTGAGGTCGGGCAGGTGTTCGGCCCGGACGGGGTCGCGGCCCACGACCCGGTCGATCTCCTCGTACAGCCGGGCCGCCACCCGCGGATGGCCGTCGAGGAGCGGCCACAGCCAGGTGAGCGCGCCGACCGTCGTCTCCGTGGCCGTGGCGAACATCGCGACGAGGTTGTCGCGGATCCAGCGTTCGGAGACCTCACCGCCGTCGGCCTTCCGCGCGTGGCAGAGCGCGGAGAAGAAGTCGGGCGAGTCGTCCTTCACCCCCCGTTGCCGGCGGATCAGGGGCAGGAGCACGTCGTCGATCCGCTGGACGGCGTCCTTGAAGGCCCGGTCGCCCGGAACGGGAATCGACTCGGGCAGGAACGGCAGGAGGAACCGGAACGCCACCGCCTTGGCGACCTTGTCGAAGGCCGGGGCGAGTCGGGCGTTGGCGGCGGGGGAGATCTTGTCGCCGAAGAAGACCCGCAGGACGGTGCGGTTGACGATCCTGGCCATCTCCCGCGTCGCGTCGATGGGCCGCCCGTCCCGCGCCGGTCCGGCCAGCGGTTCGATCGCCTCGTTGATCGTCTCGGCCATTCTGCCGGTCACCGAATGGATGTGCCGGGTCGTGAGGACGGGCTGAAGGGCTTTTCGGCTGAGCTCCCAATCAGGGCCCTCGCCGAGAACACTGTCGCCGAAAAGACGGTGGAGAGGCCGCCACGCGACGCCTTCCCGGCGGTAATTCTCCGCATTCTCGCGCAGAATCTGCTGCACGTGGTCCGGATGGGTCGCCAGATAGGCCTTGAAGATCCCGAAGTCGACGCGGACGAGCTCGCCCGAGAAGCGGCCGAGCCGCTCGATCTCCGCCATCGGGTCGCGGACCAGGGCGGGGATGGAACGATAGAGCCGGACGCTGGGGGTCGTTCGCGGCGGATCGGTGTCGACGACGGCGGACATCGATTGCTCACCTGTTCCCGGTTCGGATTGGTGCGAGGGATCCGTGCCCGGTGCGCCACCGGGCCGATGGTGCTGGTCTTGACGGATGTGGCAAGAATCCTTGTCGAGGACAGTTGCACTGGACGTGCGAGATGGACGGGTATAGGGCGGGGGGGCGCGACTGACTATCGGGAGTATTGCATAAGTAGTCGGCAGAAGGGAGATATGTGACGCACGCTACGTTTGTCCGCTTATGGCCGTATACGCTCTGTATCCATCGCCCCGAGACGGCGGGACGGGCCGGTCGCGCGACCCGTGGCAGGGGTCGGCGGGAGGCCCGGCCGGGAGGGCCGAGGCGGCCGCACCCGTGACCAGCGGCGCTCCCCGGCGGGTGACGCGACGTCCCGGAACGACCGGGGGGGTGGGGAGGGGGAGCGGTCGGCGGTGCGGCGTGGCGTTACCGCGGATTCCCACGGGCTGCGGTCGTCACGATGCGTTGTGTGATTCTTTTCTCCCCGAATGTCGGGTTTGGGACCATTGCTCACGTGGGAACGCGTACCTTCGTCGATCTTCGTCCTGGTCGCGGAGCGGAGACCCCATGACCCTTGATCCGTCCTCGCCCGCGGAGGCCGAAGAGCGTGCCGCCGAGGTGCTCTCCCGCTGGGCTTCGCCGGCCGGGCCCGCGCTGCGGGCGGCGGTCGAGACGCTGCATCCCTGGCCCGCCCGGATGGCGGCGTACTCCTTCGGCTGGGCCGACCGCGACGGACGGCCGGTCGACCCGGGCGCGGCCGCCGACGGGAAGGGGCTCCGCCCCGCACTCGTCCTGCTGTGCGCCGGGGCGGCCGGCGCGCCCGTCGAATCCGCGCTGACCGGCGCGGTCGCCGTCGAGCTGGTGCACGCGTTCTCCCTCGTGCACGACGACATCATGGACGGCGACGAGCACCGCCGGCACCGCGCGTCGGTATGGCGCGCCCACGGGATCGGGCCCGCGATCCTGGCCGGTGACGCGCTCCTCGCCCTGGCCGTGGCGACGCTCGCCCGTGCGCCGGGGCCCGGCGCGGCGGCCGCCCTGGAGCGGCTGTCGGCCACGCTCATCGAACTCGTGCACGGTCAGGCCGAGGACATCGCGTTCGAGGGCCGGCCGTGGACCGGGCCGGACGCGGTCACCGTCGAGGAGTACGTGGCGATGGCGGAGGCCAAGACGGGGTCGCTGCTCGGCTGCGCCGCGGCCGTCGGATGCCTGCTCGGCGGAGGATCACCGGAGCGGGCGGAGAGGATGGCGGTCATGGGCCGGCAGGCCGGCCTGGCGTTCCAGGTGACCGACGACCTGCTCGGCATCTGGGGCGATCCCGCCGTGACCGGCAAGCCGGCGTCGAGCGACCTGCGGCGCGGCAAGAAGACCCTGCCCGTCCTGGCCGCGCTGCAGGCCGGTACGCCGGCCGCCCGGAGACTGGGCGAGGCGCTCGCGGCACCGCTCACCGGCGAGGAGGAGGTCGAACGGGCGCGGGCCCTGATCGAGGCCGCCGGCGGGCGGCGGAGCGCACGAGAACTCGCCGGCGCCTGTCTGGGCCGGGCGCTGGACGTCCTTCACGCCGAAGGCGCGAGCGGCCCGGCCGCCGAGGATCTCGCCGTGCTCCTCCGCTTCCTCGTCGAGCGGGCCCGCTGACCAGGGCGACCCGCAAATGATCTACAACGTAAAGGCGGCGGCCCGCGGCGACTGACCGAGGACCGCCGCCCCGTCCGGGTCAGGCCCCGGCGCGACGCGCGGAGAACTCCAGGCGCACGTAGTCGACCACCGGCTCGGGCAGTTCCGCCGCGACGGCACGTACGAAGTCCCGGTGCTCGGAGGCCGGCAGCCGGTCGAGTTGCGCACCGAGGACCACGGTGGCCAGGTAGCTCTCGAGCTGCTCGCCCGCCTCGAGCCGGGCCGGGTCCGGCACCAGGGCGACCTCGACCTCGGTGAAGCCGGCCGCCTCCAGGCGTCGCCGCGTCTCCTCCGCCCCGGCGAAGTACCACGGCGCGGGCTCCTCCCCGGTGACCTTCGCCAGGGCGGCGCGCACCCGCGCGACGTTGCCCCGTCCGCCGCAGTCGGCGACGAACCGCGCTCCCGGCCGGAGCGCCCGCGCGATGTTCGTGAACAGCGCGTCGTGGTCGTGGATCCAGTGGAAGGTCGCGACGCTGAACGCCGCGTCGGCGTCCGTGATCGGCAACGGCTCGGTCAGGTCGGCCTGGAGCACGTCGACCCGGTCGAGACGGTCTGCGAGCTTGGTGCGGAGCCGCTCCAGCATCCGTGTGGACCCGTCGACCGCGATGACGCGTCCCCGCGGCAGCAGGTCGAGCAGTGCCGCGGTGTCGCGGCCGGTGCCGCAACCGGCCTCCAGGACCGTCTCGTCGCCGGAGAGCGGCAGTCGCTCGAGAGTGCGCCGGCCCCAGCGCAGGTGCGGCAGCGGGAGGGCGTCATAGGCCGTGGCGTCCCATTCTCTGATCAAGGTGATCACCCCTTCTCGCCGATCACCTTAGCCCTTATCTCACATGACAAGAAGAATCGTCTCACATTTTGAGCAGAGCAGTGGATGGCTTGCCAATGCGAAAAGTGATGGCTTGACTACATAGTGTGCAAACTCCGTGCTGCCCGCGTAGCCGTCATCTCGCCTTCCGGGCTCAGCGCACATGAACGACGACCTCTCCCGTGCGCTGCAGGAGTTCCGCAAGGTCCTGGCGTTGCCGACCGTCGGGCGCGCGAGCCGCTGTGGGGACCTCGCGGAGCTGCGGCGGCTGATCGAGACCTACCCCGACGAGGCACGCGCGATCCTGCGGGAGGTCATCGGCGACTCGCCGGTCCGATGACCCCGGCGCTCAGAAGCCGGCGCCGCCGCCGTCATCGTGCCCCTTCGTCTCGGGGTTGCCGCCGGCCCGTGTCCTGCCACGGGAATGGGGCGCGGTCGGGTTCGACCCACCCGGTCCTGGCCTGTGAGGGGGCCGGCGTCGCCCGATGACCAGTGATGAGGCCGACCGCCTGTCGGCGTCGGACGGCGTAAATGTTGACCGGGGCCCGTCCGTCGGCGCTCAGCCGACGGGTACCTGTGCCGCGTCGAGGGCGACCGGCCCGCCATCTGACCCCGACGACCATCCCGACATCTTGGCCGACCTCCTGGCCCACGTGCCGGCCGCCGCCATCGCCTGGATGGCCGAGCCGACCGAACTGCCCCGCCGCGCGATGGGCGGATTGGACGGGCCCGGCGTTCCTCGGCGTGGCCTGCCGCTGACGCGCCGTCTCAGATCGAGCGGCCGGTGGCCTGGCCCGTACGGCGTCGCCGGCGGACGAAGATGATGACGGCGACGACCGCGGCCACGGCGACGATGGCGGCGATGGCGTAACTGGGGCCGTGGAAGGCGTCGGCGACGCGCTGCCAGTTGCGTCCGACGGCGTAGCCGGCGATTCCGAGCGCCGCGGTCCACGGGATGCAGCCGGCCAGCGTGTAGACGCCGAACCGGCCCGGTGACATGCGGGCGAACCCGGCCGGCAGGGAGATGAAGGTCCGCACGACGGGCAACAGCCGTCCGAAGAAGACCGCCTTGCCGCCGTACCGGTCGAACCAGCGGGCGGCCCTGTCGATGTCCTCCTCCTTCAGCCAGACGTACCGGCCCCAGCGGCGGAGCGCGGCCTGGCCGCCGTACCGCCCGACGGCCCAGGCGACGTAACTGCCGGCGACGTTCCCTGCGGTGCCGCTCAGGATCATCAGGGTGAGATCCGGGCTGCTTCCCGGGACGGCACCGGCCGCCAGCGCACCGGCGAACAGCATGATCAGCTCGGACGGCACGGGGATGCAGGCGGACTCGGCGGCCATCAACAAGAAGACGGCGACGTATCCGAAGTTGGCGATGAAGTGCTGCATTGCCCTCGTTTCACCTGCCGATCCGTCCAGACCGGCGTCTTATGTTGAATGACTATCTGAATAGTACTATCGCGATAGTAGTTACGCTCACGGACGAAGGTGGTGGGACCGCTTGCCTCTGGGACCCGATGTGACCGTCGTCGTGATCGTCTACAACGACGCGGGTCGGCTCGCCCGCGCGGTCCGCTCGGTGCTGGATCAGTCGCTGCCGGGAGTCGGTCGTCATCGTTGACGACGCGAGCACGGACGCGACGCCGGAGGTGACCGTGGCTGAGACCCGCGACGTCTTCATCGTCTGCAACAACGTCGAAGAGCTCGGCGGCCTGCAGCGCTGGGCGCACGACATCGGCCGGATGTTCGCGGCCCGTGGTCACCGCGTGCACCTCGTCGGCATCACGCACGCCGAACATCCCCACGACTACGGCCGCGACCTGCCGTACACCGTCACCGTGCTGCACGAACGCGCCCTGCCGCCGGCCCGCGGGCCGGTCGGAGCGCGCCTGCGGAGAGTGCGTCATCAGCTGAGGGTCCGGCGCAGGCGCCGCACGCCTCAGCGCGCTGTTCCGCACCGCGAGCCCGGGCGGCGTCGTCATCGCGGCGCAGGTCTGGGCCATGGAGTGGGTGGCGCGCGCCGACACCGCGGGCATGCCGGTGATCGGCATGAGCCATGAGTCCTACGAGGCGACCCGCCGGTCCTCGCGGTACAAGCGGGTGAAGCGCCACTTCGCCGGCGCCGACCTCCTGCTCGCGCTCACCGACGCCGACGCGGACGCGTGGGCCTTCGACGACATGTCCAACGCCGGCGCGCTGCCGAACCCCCTGCACGTCACCCCGCGTACGGTCTCGCCGCGCACCGAACCGGTCGTCGTCCGGCACGGACGCCTGGCCTTCGAGAAGGGCCAGGACATGCTGCTGGAAGCGTGGGCCGAAGTCGCAGCGCGCCACCCGTCCTGGCGGCTGCGCCTGTACGGCTCCGGGCCCGAGGAGGCGGCGCTGCGCGCCCAGGCCGTCGAACTCGGCGTGTCCGGCAGCGTGGAGTTCGCCGGCCCGACCTCCGACATCGAGGGCGCCCTGACCGGCGCGTCGATCTTCGCGCTGTCCTCGCGCGAGGAGGGCTTCCCCATGTCGATCATCGAGCCGATGGCGTACGGGCTGCCCACGGTCGCCTTCGACTGCGCGCCGGGCGTTCGCGAACTGCTCACCGACGGCCACGACGGACTGATCGTCGCACCCGGCAACACGACGGAACTCGCCGCCGCCCTCGACCGCCTGATCAGCGACCCCGGCCTGCAGGACACCCTGGCCGAGGCGGCCCGCGAGTCGGTCCGGCGCTACGAACCCGATACCGTCCTCGACCGCTGGGAACGGCAGTTCGCCCTCCTTACCGGCGGGCGGGCACCGCGCGGATGACCGGTGGCGTGGCGCGCCGGAGTCCTGTCGGCCGCCGGCCTGCTCGCGTTCGGTGTCGCGGTCGCCGCCTACACGATGACCGTGCTGGTCCATCCCCCCGCGGGATCGTTCACCGAGTGTTCACAATTCCGACGATCTTCTATCCGCGTGTAGAAGATAAACCTGTGCCCTTGGTGAACCCGAGGTCATAGGTATGCCGCAACCGATCAGCGATCCATGTCGATCAACTGGCCGGCGGCCGACGGTCGCGGCTGCATCTCTTGCGCGAGGAAGTCGATGTCCCTTTCATATCCCGAGGCGATCGTGATCGGGGCGCTGCAAGGCGTCGCCGAACTGTTCCCGGTCTCCAGTCTGGGCCACAGCATCCTGATTCCCGCCCTGATCGGCGGCCGATGGGCAAGCGACCTCAGCGTCACCGCCGACAAGTCGCCGTACCTGGCGTTCGTCGTCGGATTGCATGTCGCCACCGCCCTGGCCTTGGTCCTGTTCTTCTGGCGAGACTGGGTACGCATCATCGGCGGGCTGTTCAGCTCGATCCGGAAGCGGCGGATTCAAAGCCCCAGCGAACGCCTCGCCTGGCTGCTGATCACCGCCACCATCCCCGTCGGCGTGGCCGGAGTCGCCCTCGACCACCTCTTCCGCACCATGCTCGGCAAGCCCACCCCCGTCGCCGTCTTCCTCGCCCTCAACGGTCTCGTCATCTTCGCCGGGGAGCGACTGAGAAAGAAAGGCGGCTCGACCGAGCACCTGCGGCAGCACGGCAACGTCAGCGTCACCGAGACCGTGCCCGACCTGCAGCTGTACGGGCTGAACATGGGGCAGCAGCACCTACGACAGCCCAACCCGCAGCAGCCCCACCAGCCTGCGGGACACCCTCCGCACGCCGGAGGCGGCTCCTACCCGGCGCAGCAGCCCTACTCGGGGCAGCATCGGCTCGCCCCCGAACGGCAGCCTCAGTCCGGGTATGAACGCCAGGGCGCCCCGTACGCCCAGCAGCCCCACGCACAGCCCCGTCAGGGCGGGCAGCCCGACCCGCAGGGCAGGTACCGCTCCGCCACGCCGTACGAGCCGGCGGTTGCCGCCTCCGTCGACCACGCCGACGCCGACGCCGACGCCAACCAGGCGTCCGACGAGCGGATCGCGGGACTCGGATTCCTGTCCGGGATCCTCATCGGTGCAGCGCAGATCCTCGCGCTCGCACCCGGCATCAGCCGCTCCGGCGTCACCATGATCGCCGGCCTGGCCAAGGGACTGTCCCATGAGGACGCCGCCCGCTTCGCCTTCCTGCTGGCCACACCCGCGATCCTCGGCGCCGGCGTGCTGAAACTCCCCGAACTGTTCGGGCCGATGGGCAACGGCATCCACGGCCAGATCCTCGTCGGAAGCCTGCTGTCCTTCGTCGGCGCCTACGTTTCGGTGCGGTTCCTCACCAAGTACTTCGAAACCCGCACCCTGACCCCGTTCGCCATCTACTGCACCCTGTTCGGCATCGGCAGTCTCGTCTACCTCAACATCTGAAGCACGACATCCGGCCGATCAGTCTTCGTCGCCATCGTCAAGGTCCACGCGCACGTTCGCATGCCGGCCGGCGCGCCACCAGGCGTGGATGCTGCAAGCGGTGAAGATGAGGCCGAGATAGCTGGTGAGAACGCCGTACGCGAGCGTGGCGGTGTGGGTGAGCGCGCCGATACCGGCCAGGAGCGTCCGGCCGTCCCAGCCGAGGCCGGCGCGGAAGACCCAGGCGGCGGGCGACATTCACTGCTGGGTGCGGTAGACCGTGTCGTAGTGGTGGTAGGCCAGGACGCCCAGCAGGGCGTACACCAGCGGTTCGGGAACGCCGTGGGCGAGCCCCAGGGCGGCGAGATCGGCCTACTCGATGATGCGGATGACGGGGGGCGCGAGCCAGTCCAGCTTGCCGGTGTGCGGATGGGTCGAGCCTGACCCGGCCGGCAGCAGCACCAGCGCCGGGGCGAGCAGTGTGGGGCTGTCGCGGTCGCCGAACTCCGCTGATCAGCACGACCACGCTGACGATCGTGACCACGATCAGTGGCGGCAACGGCGGTACATGCCCGCGGGCCGGCCGTCCCAGTGCCTGGGCGATCGGGCACTGTGTGACTCGGTGCCGGTCTTCGGCCGGAGCGGCTCTGCGTCGGAAACGACACGGGGGAACTGAATAGGTTTACGATCGGGGATCCGCCACCGTGCGGAGACTCAGGATGTCCTTCGCGGCGGAGGCGGGAGACCACTTTCCGGAGCTGGCCGTCCAGGTTTCGCCGCCGAACGTCACCTGCTTGACGCCGAGCCGCACCGCGTGGGCGACGAGCCAGCTGCTGAACGCCCAGCCGCGGGCGGGGCCGTCGCTGCCGCTGATGCTCGGGGTACCGAGTTCGGCGAGCGCGGTCGACCTCAGCGTGGCCGTTGCCGTGGTGATCGCGAGATTGTGACAACTCAGTGCGGCGGCCCGCTCGCCGGTGAGGGCGCTCGCGACGGCCCGCGCCTCCGGCTCCCATTTGGCGTACGCCTCCGGCGTCGCCGAATGCTGGACGCGCTGGGCGGCCTGGGTGATGCTGATCGTCATCCAGCCGGGCTGCTGCCGCAGATGTTCGTAGAACGCCGTACTCGCGTGCACCGGGTCGACGACCTGGCTGTAGGTCCCCCAGCCTTCGCTCGGGCGCTGCTGGAAAAGCCCGGCGGAGTCCCGGTCCCCGCTGGACAGGTTCACGAGCTGTGACTCTTGCAGCGCCGTGGCGATCGCGACGGACACGGCATGGTCAGGGACACCCATCCGCAGGCCGACGCCCGCGATCGTCGCGGCATTGTCGGCCTGCGTGGTCGTGAGCGTGTAGTCACCCGAACCCGTGCCCGACACGGCGGTGACCGTGCAACCCGGCCCGGGCTTGACGATGCGGTACACGTACCAGCCGGCCGCCGAACCGATGACGAGGAGAAGGATGACACCGACCGCGACACCCAGACGAGCACTCGACATCAGCAGGCGTCCTCACCGTAGGAGACGGAGCGATCTACTACTCGGATAGTAGCAACGCCCCCCAAAACGGCACACAACAGCCACGATTACTCGTCCGCGGAGTGTGACGATCAGCGGCATGGCGGCGTGAGAATTTGCTGCGAGTTTCGACCGGTGCGTCGCCACGCGACGCCCAGCGTCTTGGTCGAGCCGAACCAGCGCTCGTCCCACACGCCGGCCATCAGATCCGGCGGCTGACCGCCTTCCCGGCATCGGCGGCCAGCCGCCTGAGCAGGTCGAACTCCCTGGCCCGGAGCGCAATCTCCCACCCGGCGACGAAGCACCGGCGGGCGCCGGGTGTCCACCATGAGACCACCGATCCGCACTTCGGGCGCGCCGGGGTCTTCATGGGCTTCTACCGTCGGCCGCCCGTACCGGCCACCCCGCGGGACAGAAGGGTGATCCGCCTACTTCACGCGCCCATTCAGAAGCGGTCGCTCTTGAAGTCGGCCAGCAGGACCTTGAGTTGCTTCTCCTGCTTGGCGGCTGGGGCCGGCTTGATGTGGCCGTGGTCGATGGCGTACGTCTTGAGGACCGCGTCCATCTGATTGTCGAGCAGGGTCCAGGTCTTCTTGTTGACCGCCTGCAGCGAGGTGGCGTCGGCGTCCCAGTCATCGCGCATCTTCTGCACGGTGGCGTGGGAGGCTGCGGCCTTCCCGGCCCGGTCCTGGGCGATCGCCGACTGGGCCAGGTTCTCGTACTTCGTCACTGCGGCGGTCGTCTGGTCGCCGGTCATGGGCGGCTTCGGGCAGGCCGGCATCGTCTCGCTCTGGCCGGTCGGGTCGCAGGTGACGTGGGGCTGGTCGTGGGCCCAGACCATCAGCGCGGCGGTGCCGGCGGCGATCACGCCGAAGGCTCCCAGCGCGATGCGCTCCCGGCGCGGGTTGGTGGTGACCGACGGCGCGTGCGTCGCCTCGTAGGCCTCGGCGACGTCGCTGCGGCTGATCGACAGGTAGATGACCGTCGCGAGGATGGCGCCGAGGAAGATCAGGCTCGTGATGAAGGTGCCCAGGCCGAGTCCGACCGGGTCGCCGGGGTTGGCCGCGACCTTCGGGGAGGCGAGCCAGTCACCGATGTTGGCGCCGAGCGGGCGGGTGAGGATGTAGGCCAGCCAGAACGAAAGCACCGGGTTGGCGCCGAACTTCCACAGGCCGGTGATCAACGCGATGAGGCCCAGCGGCAGGAACACCGACTGCGCGGGCGTCCAGTTGGTCAGCTCCAGCGTCCAGTCGCCGGTGGCGGTGCCCAGCGCGAACGTCACCAGGACGGTCAGCCAGTAGAACGCCTCACGCGGGAAGGTGGTGATGCTGTGGATCGACAGGGTCCGCTCGCGCAGCCACCAGACTCCGAAGACGATGGCCAGCAGGACCGAGAAGACCGTCGAGCTCAGCCACAGCGGGACATGCTGCTTATCGGTGAGCATGTCGGTGTACAGCGTGCCGGTGACGCTGACCACCACCACGGTCAGCCAGTACGGGAACGGGCTGTACCGCTTCGTACGGAACTGGACCGTTAGCACGACCGCGAATACCGCGGTGAACAACAGCATGGTGTTGGTCAGGCCGAAGCCGAGGGTTTCGTTGATGTAGTCGGCGAAACTCTCGCCGACGGTCGTGCAGAGGATCTTGATGATCCAGAACCAGACTGTGACCTCAGGCACCTTGTTGAGCATCTGCCGGCCGGTCGGTTCGCCCATCCGGATCTGCTGGGTTGTTGTCATCGGGGAAGGCTGGCATGGCTTGCCTGAACAGAACCTGAGCGCTTCGGCAGGCAGGTGGGCTCAGGTTACGGGAAGGTCCGTAACCTGACGATGTGACCATCCACCGCGTCCTGGTCGTCGAGGACGACCACGGACTTCGTGACGTTCTCGCCCGGGGCCTGCGCGAGGAGCATTTCGAGGTGTTGACAGCCGCGGACGGCGCAGGCGCGCTGCGGACGATAGATGACCAGGTCGACGCGGTCGTGCTGGACATCGGGTTGCCCGACTCCGATGGCAGGGACGTCTGTCAGGCCATGCGCGCTGCCGGGTTGGACATGCCGGTCATCTTCTTGACCGCTCGTGATGGCCTCACGTCCCGGCTTTCGGGCTTCTCCGCGGGCGGTGACGACTATCTCGCCAAGCCCTTCCACCTGGCCGAACTCGCCGCCAGGGTCCGCGCGGTGCTGCGCAGAGCCGGTCGCGAGGCGGTCACCGAGGTCGACGGGCTGCGGCTGGATCCGGTCGCACACGTGCTGAAGACCGCGGATGGCACACAGATACCCCTTACACCCACCGAGTTCCGGCTGCTGGCCTCCTTGATGGCGGCCCCTGGGGCGGTCGTCCGGCGCCATGCCCTGGTGCTCTCGGCCTGGCCCGAAGGCGCCCAAGTCAGTGACAACACCCTCGACCAGTACTTGACGCGCCTGCGCCGTAAGCTCCGTGACGCCGGGTGTGAGCGGGGCATCAGCACCGTACGCGGCGTCGGCTACCGATTCACGTGAGGGCCCTCACGCCGGCGACTCTACGCGGCCGCCTCGCTCTGCTCGCGCTGACCACGACGGCGATCTGGGTCACGCTGCTCACCGTCATCTTCAACATGGCGCTTCACGCACAGCTGCGTAGACAGTCTGATGACCTGCTGCGGACTCGCGCGACGGCCGTGGCAGCGACCCTGCAGACCTGGCCGGACGGCCATATCCGAGTGCTGGAACCCTCCGACGACCGTGCTTTGGACGTCGGAGTCTGGATCTACCAGGGCCACACGGCCATCGAGCGCCCCAGAGCACCCAAAGGGCTGCAGGCGAGTGCGGACCGCATGGCCGGGCAGCGCAAGACCTTCATGGATATCAAGACGCCGTACGCCTGGAGGGTCTACTCGCTGCCGGTGATGTCCGGAGGCCGGCGGGTGGGCACGGTGGTCAGCGCGGTTGATCTTGACCCCTACAGCGACCTGGCCCGTCTGGTGCTGGCCGGTTCCGCCATCCTCGGCCTGCTGTTGCTCTTCGGCGTCTACCTGCTGACTCGCGCGGTCGTTCGCGGTGCCCTCCGGTCGGTAACACAGATGAGCGAGCAGGCCACGCAATGGGGAGAGCACGGAACCCATCACCGGTTCGGCGGGGAAGACCGTCCTGCCGAACTCGCCGGGCTGGCGAGAAACCTTGATCAGCTACTCGATCGGCTCTCCGCCGTCCTCCGCCACGAACAACAACTCACCGCTGAACTCTCCCACGAACTACGGACCCCGCTGGCGCGGATCACTGCGGAGATCGACTGGCTGATCGCGCGAAACCGCACCGCCGCCGAACGAGACACCTCACATCAAGCGATCGCGGCGAGCGCGGCCACCATGCAGCAGATCTGTGAGTCCCTTCTCACCATCCCCACCGATCGCATCCGTGACCGATGCTCGCTCCTCCACCTGGCCCGTGACCTGGCCGAGCGCAACACGGAGGGGCCGTCGATCGTGGTAACCGGTAAGAATGTGACGGCTGGGGTACCCGCGAACCTGGTCGAGCGGATCCTCATGCCACTGCTGAACAACGCACGCCGCTACGCGCGTACCCAGATCACCGTAGAGTGCACGGCCGACGTGGAGATCATCGTCACCGATGACGGTCCCGGCGTACCGGTGGAACTCCGTAACGCAGTGTTCGAACCGGGCCGGCGCGCCAACCCCGACGACGGTCACGACGGCGTCGGCCTCGGGCTCGCGCTCGCTCGACGCCTGGCCCGGACCGCTGACGGAGACATCGCCATCGACGCGGCCGGACGGTTCGTCATCTCCCTGCCCCGCGGCTGATCACCCCGATCCCGGTCAGGGCTTCCCGCTGATCCTCAGGGAGACCGGGAGGAACCGTGGGAAGGCATCTCCGGATCAGCCAGCAGGGCGGTCACCGGTTTGGACGTCATCGAGGTCCCGTTGTCGGAATGGGTGGTTCCGGGAACGATCCCCCCGTTGGGGACGAAAGAGTTCTGCATGAACCGCTCGGTCAGCTCACCCGACTCACGCAGCTCCGTGGGTGCTCGTATGCCGCGGTACCGCCTGGCAGCACCCGGTACGCCGTCGGGCCGATATGCCATGAAGCGAATGGCGAACGCGGACCAAACGGCACAGCAGCACTGTGGAACAGGACGCGGTAGCGCGTTGAGTAGGGCCGGCCCCTGACCACGTCCACTGATGGCCCGACCTTCTCGGACACGCTCTCCTCATGGACGAACGTGGATGATCGTCTTTCCCTTGCGGCGCTCGGTCGGGTTGAGGGCCGCAACGGCGTTGTCGAGGGTCACGATGTCGCCGATGTTCGTCCGCAGTCGTCCGTCCCGCACCCGCTGCACGATCTCGCCCAGTTGGGCGCGATCGGACTCGACAACGAAGTCGACCGCCACGCCGTCGGCGGGCCGTACCTCGGTCGGCCCGACGACGGACACCAGCGTTCCTCCGGCTCGAACCAGGCCTGCGGAACGCCTCTGGACGTCGCCGCCGATGACGTCGAACACCAGGTCGACGCTGCCGACGTCCTCCAGCGCGTCGTTCTCAAGGTCGATGAACTCTCGCGCGCCGAAGTCGAGCGTCTTCTGGCGGTCGGCCGCGCGTCCGGTGCCGATGACGTAGGCCCCGAACTCGCGTGCGAGCTGCGTCACCATCGTCCCGACCGCGCCGGCCGCGCCGTGCACCAGAACGGTCTGCCCCGCCTGAAGACGGCCGTGTTCGAACAGCCCCTGCCATGCGGTCAAGCCCGAGATCGGCAGGCTCGCGCCCACGGTGAAGTCGACGTCGCCCGGCAGCGGTGCGAGGTTGCGCGCCTCGACCGCCACGTACTCCGCCAGGGTGCCGTCGCGATACCAGTCCGTGATGCCGAACACCCGCTGTCCCACCGACAGCCCCGTCGTGCCATAGCCGAGCGCGGCGACCACTCCGGCCACCTCGTGCCCGGGGACCGACGGTGTCCGGTCACGGCCGGCGCGATCGGTCCAGGTCGAGGGCCACTCCATCTCAGTCGGGACGAACCCCGACGCATGAACCCGCACCACGACGTCGTTGATCGCTGCCGGCGGCTCGGGCCGCTCCACCAGCGTCATCCCGGCCGTCCCCGCAGCCTGGTCCCTCACCACGATCGCCTTCATGGGAATTGTCTCCTCGGTCATTCGTCTCTTCGGTGGAATGAGTTGTTCACCGGCGTGATCAGCCCGAGGGCCGGCACCCCTCGGACACGGCTTCGAAGACGAGTGAGGCCGCCCCGGCCGCCGGCGGCTCCTCGCGCCGAATCGCGATCACGGCCATGTCGTCGCACAACGCGCCGGGTACGTACTCACCCAGATCCGCCGCGATCTTCTGTACGAGAGCCTGCGGATCGCGGTCGGACCAGGCCGCGACCCGCTGGGCCAGGGGATAGAAGGTCCGCTCCAGGTTCCGGGCCTCGGTGAGGCCGTCGGTGTAGAGCAACAGCAGGTCGCCCATTTCGAAGGGAAAGGCCTCCACGGTGTAGGAGTCGAGGTCACCCAGCCCGAACGGCGGCGCGGGCTGGGACACCTGCAACGGCGACGCCTTACCGTCGTGGAGCAGCAACGGCGGCGGATGCCCACGGCTGACCAGGCGTACGACGGGTTCGTCGTCCGGTATGTCCACCACCACCGCCGTGACGAACCGCTCACCGGCGTCCACGCCGGCGCCGGAGAACTCCGCCGTTCCCCAGCGGATACTCTCCTCCAGGTCGGCGACCATCTTCTGGGGCGACGTCCGGAGCCGCGCGGAGGCACGGAAGGCCTCCAGCATGATCGCGGTCTCGCTGATCGAGGCGAGTCCCTTGCCTCGTACGTCGCCGATCAGCACGCGGGTGGAGTCCGCGGTGCGGGTGACGGCGTACAGATCACCGCCGAGGTCGGTGTCGGCCTCGGCTGCGTGGTACGCCGACGCGATCGAGACCGGCCCGGACCGCTCCGGCAACGGGCGCAGGACAACCCGCTGCGTCGCCTTGGAGATCGACCGCACTCGCATCAGGTCCCGCTCGTACCGCTCCCGCAGGTGGCAGAACATCACCATGCACCCCGACAGCACCACCAGTGCCATGAGTTTCACGATCACCTCCTCGGTGGTCAGGGTGCCGCGGTCCAGCGCGGCGACGATCTCCGCAGCGACCGCCCCTACGCCGATCATTGCGGTGACCAGCGCCGATGCGAAGGTCGCGGTAATGGCGGCCGCCACGAACAGCGTCGGAGCGAGATGAACGTAGGGCGGCGTCACGTGGTCGATCGCCGGGACGGCCAGGACCAGGCACACGGAGATCACGAGCAGTGCTCGTCTCGGTAGCCGCGTCCCCGGCAGCGCCGGCGTGTGCAGGGACAGCCCGGCGAGACCGGCATCACGGTCTCGAACAGTGCTGGCTCGCATACAGGTCCTTACTGGGGAGGGGATGATTCGAGCGCGCAGCCCCTGCAGACGCAGCACTCATGGCGGCTCGTCATCGAGGCGATGCGTCACCCCGTTCTGGGTTCTCATCAGGGAGACGAGGTAGTCCCTCCGAACGTGACAGCTCAGACGCGCACAAGTTTGTCCGGGTTGATGACCCTGCGGTACGCGGTGATCAGACCGTCTGTGATCTGAACCCCCCGATTCCATGACCACAACCCTATGAACAGGGAGAACACCCCCTAGGGACCTGGTCCGACCCCTCAGAACCGACCGCCCGGATGGTCAACGGACGTGGGCCGCGGACGGCACGGGGACGGCGACGCCGTGAGTCATCAGAGGCGGGTGTCGGCCAGGGGCTGCGGTGAACGAAGACACAAGACGCGGGAGAACACGGCCGGATGGCGTGGGATCATCGCCGAGTTCGCGACGACGATTCTGCGAGTGGATTCAGGCGGCGTTGCGCCGTTCGGCCCGATCGATGGCGCAGGTATGGCGTTGACCAGGCCGATGTGGGTGAAACGCCCGGCAGTGCCGAGCGGTTCGCCATCGGATGGACCGGCCTCCTCGGCCGGCCGGCCCACGTCGTTGGTATACGCGGCGGCGTTCGAACTACACCATTGACCGGCAACCGGCTCTCCGCCGTCCGATCGCCCCGGGGGTCAGGAGACCGCGGGCCTGCGGAACTCCGCGCGCCAGCGGCGTACGGGCGGGTCCTCGTCGTCGAGGAGATCCTCGATCCGCACGGCGGGCAGGGGGAACGACTCGATCTCGGCGCGGGTCAGCGGCCAGGGCATCCGGCCCGGATCGTCGCTCTCCTCCCTGGCGCGGGCGATCACGAGCAGCGTGCCGCCCGGGGCGACCAGGTCGGCGGTGTTGGCGATGGCGTGCTCGCGTGCGTCCCCGCGCAGCACCTGGACCGTGTAGCTCTCCACGACGAGGTCGAAGGCGCGCCGCCACTGCGGGGGAGGTGCGAGCAGGTCCGCCGTCCGGTACCGCACGCGGGAGCCCGGGAAACGGGACCGGGCCCGCGCGACGGCCGTTCCGGAGACGTCGAAGGCGGTCACGTCATGACCGAGCCCGGCGAGGTACTCGGCGTCGTCGCCCAGCCCGCAGCCGACGACGACCGCGCGCCCCGACCCCGGACGCGCCCAGGCCCGCAGCAGCGGGTTCGGCTCCAGATCGGCCCAGGGGACCGCCGTCTCCCCGCGTTCGGCCGCCGCGTACAGTCGCTCGAACCACCCGGTGGCGTCGCCCTCGGCGATCGACTCGGCGGCCAGCCGCCGCGCGTATGCCCGCTGCTCATCGACGTTCATCGCGGTGACCCCGTCAGGACGTGGGGCAGGCGGGGAACAGCCCGCGCGTGCCGGAGGGATAGGCGGTCGCGTCGGTGAACCGGCAGCCGAAGTCGGGCCGCGCGACCATCGCCGGGTCGGTGACCGGGTCGCCGGCCGGCCGGGGACCGCCCTGCACCCAGCGGGCCAGGTCGTCCCAGGCCTGCCCGGCCTCGGTGGGCGAGAACTCGCAGTGCTGCGCGGTCCGGATGGCGCGCTGCACGACGAGCCCGGACCGGCGGGAACGGGCGGCCTCCGCCCCGTAGATCTCCTCCATCGAGAACGGCACGAACATGTCGCCCAGGCCGTGCAGGGTCACGACCTTCGCGGTGGGGAGCCCGAAGATCCGCGGGATCTGGGACAGCCGCGGGGAGTACCGGTCGGCCGGGTCGGCGGGGCGGACCCGCTGCACGGTGGCGTTCACGTCCACCGGGGTGTTCGGCGTGTACCGCGTGGCGGCGTTGCCGGCGACCTGCGCGGGGTTCTGCGCCAGGCTCGTGCCGGCCGCCGGTGCGCCCAGGCTGAACAGGTAGTCCTTCCAGATCGGGAAGGCGGCCTCGGCGCCCGGGCGGGGTCCGCCCGACCGGTCGATCGTGATGGCCCGCAGTTGCCTGCCGAGGTCGTTGGCGGTGTCCGGGCCGCCCGGCTTCAGGCTTCCGAGCCCGAGCGCCTGCTCGATCCTGGGCACGGCGTTCGTCAGGTAGTCGGCCGGTGGGGGATAGGCGCGCACGCCGGCCAGGTCCTGCGCCACCAGGTTGTAGTCCAGGAAGAAGTCGAAGAGCCGGTCGTCGCCCAGCACCCCGCACATCGGCAGCGCGCCGGAGTAGAAGCCCGGATACTGCTCGATCGACCGGCCGATCACATGGCCGCCCATGGACACGCCCGCGATGTAGGTGCGGCGCGGGCGGCGCTGGAGCCGGGCGAACAGGTCGGCGAGGTCGCGGGTCTCCACGACTCCGGAGCGCACGTCGTAGTCGTTGTCGGCGTACGAGGACGCGGCCCAGGCGTAACCCTCGCCGATCAGCTTCTGCCGCAGGCCGAAGGCGGGCGGGTCGACGGTCAGCGTCGTCGTCGCGCCGCGGTAGCCGTGCGCCCACATCACCAGCTCGCCGTTCCAGTGCGGCGGGACCTCGATGTCGTACGCGGCGTGGTGGAACACGCCCTGGCGCACCGTCGTCGTCCGGCCGTCCACCGCCAGTGGCGGCAGCGCGGGGTTGCTGATCGTGTACGGCGGAAGCGGCCAGTCGTCGGGGATCGTCCCGGCGGCAGCGGCCGGAGCGGTGCCGAGCGACACGGCGACGGCGGCGGCGGAGAAGAGGGAGGCGAGCCGGCGAAGACGCATGGACGATCTCCTCGAGGGCAGCCGTCGTGACCCGAGAGGACCGGGTCACCGGGAACGGCCGGCGCGCCGTCGTCGGCGGGCGTTCACCGGTCGGACTTCGCACCTTAGAGGCGCGGCCGGGGCGACGGCAAGATCGTTGTCCGCTTCGCGCCGGACGTCAGTGCATGCCGCTCAGCATCATGATGATGAGGACCAGAATGTGGCCGAGGACGACGAACCCGATGACGAACATGAACACGAACTTGGCGGGACCGTGCTCAAAGACCTTGCCCTCCTTGAGGGGCTTCCGCCCGGCCTGGCGCTTGGCGAGGCGCTCCGCGAACTTCTCCTCGTAGGACCTCTTGCGCGGAGTCGGCTGCTCGCCGGTGGTCGGCTGCTCGCCGGTGGTCGATTGCTCGCCGGTGGTGAGCTGGTCGCCGGTCATCGATGAAACTCCAATCGTCGCTGCCAGAGAGGTTAACAACCGCGGCTCACCGGCGATTCCGGTCACGGGCCCTGTCGGCCCTGCTCAGCGGTCCGGAGGCGGCGGCGACGGGGCGGGGTGGGAACGGGGCGGGCGGCGGCGGCCGGGCCCGGGTCAGGGTGGCCGGACGACCGGGCCGTCGATCCGTGCGGAAGGACTCGGACGAGACTGGATAATCGGCGGCACAAGATCGTGATTCCGGTCCGGTGAGAAGGGAATCCATGAGCAGCCACGTCGTCATCGCACCCGACAAGTTCAAAGGGTCGCTGACCGCTCCCGAGGTGGCCGCGCGCGTCGCAGCCGGGCTGCGTCGCGTCCATCCGGAGGTCCTGCTGATGACCATGCCGGTCGCGGACGGCGGTGACGGCACCGTGGACGCCGCGGTCGCCGCCGGATTCACCCGGCGCCGCGCCGTCGTCGGCGGGCCGACCGGCCAGCCCGTCACGGCGTCCTACGCGATCCGCGACGATACCGCCGTCGTCGAACTGGCCGAGGCGTCCGGGCTGCGTGTGCTGCCCGGCGGCGTGCCCGCGCCGCTGACCGCCTCAAGCCACGGCACCGGCGAGCTGATCGCCGCGGCGGTAGCGGACGGGGCGCGTCAGGTCGTCCTCGGCCTGGGCGGCAGCGCCTGTACCGACGGCGGCGCGGGCATGGCCGCCGCCCTGGGCGCCCGCCTCCTCGACTCCCAGGGCCGCGACCTCCCGCCGGGCGGCGCCGCGCTGCGGGACCTGGACGCCGTCGACACGTCCGCGCTGACCGACCGGCTGCGCGGGGTCACCGTCGTGGTGGCGGGCGACGTCGACAGCCCGCTGCTCGGGCCGGACGGCGCCGCCCGCGTGTTCGCGCCGCAGAAGGGGGCCGGCCCGGACGAGGTCGAGATCCTCGAGGCGGGGCTGACCCGCCTGGACGCGGTCGTCCGCCGTGACCTCGGTCTCGTGATGGCCGGGCTCCCGGGGGCCGGTGCGGCGGGCGGGGTGGGGTTCGGCGCGCTGGCGTTCCTGTCCGCCCGGATGGAGCCGGGCATCGCCTACCTGCTCGACCTGCTCGGCTTCGCCGCCCGGCTCGACGGCGCGCGGCTCGTGGTGACGGGGGAGGGTTCCCTGGACGCCCAGAGCCTGCGCGGCAAGGCGCCGGTGGGCGTGGCGCAGGCGGCCCGGCGGGCGGGGGTGCCGGTCGTCGCCGTGTCCGGGCGGCGGGCGCTGAGCGACGAGCAGCTCCGCGCCGCGGGGTTCGCCCGCGCGTTCGCGCTCACCGATCTGGAACCCGACCCGGACCGCTGCATGGAGGACGCGGGCCCGTTGCTCGAACGGCTCGCCGAGGAGATCGGCCGGACCGTGCTGGAGGAACCGCTGAGCCGCCGGGAGCCGACCTGCTGACCGCGCTCAGGAGCCTGCGGACGACGACGTCCCGAGCCGGCCCACGCCGGCCAGCAGCCGCCCCTGGGTCTCCGGGCCATCGGCCCGCCACCTGGCGACATGGACGATGCCGGGGTCGACGACGTCGAAGCCGGTGAACAGCCGCTCGATCTCCGCACGGGAGCGGATCACGGCGGGGGCGCTAGCCTTGGCGTAGGCGTTCTCTATCCGTTCGCGCTGATCCGGGCTGAGTCCTTCGTGCGTGCCGGTGGACAGGGCGAGGAAGCTGCCGGGCGCCATGGCCTCCCGCAGCGTCGCGATCACCTCTTCGCCCTCCGGGACGAAGTGGAGGACGGCGACGGCGAGCAGGCCGACCGGCCGGTCGAGGTCGAGCAGCCGCTTGACGGCCGGGTCGCCCAGGATCTCGCCGGGGCGGCGGATGTCGGCGCGCACGGTGGCGACCCGGTCGTCGGTGGCGCGGAACGCCTGGTTGTGCGCGAACACGATCGGGTCGTTGTCGACGTAGACGACGCGTGCCGCCGGGCGGATCTCGCGGGCGACCTCGTGGACGTTCGGCGAGGTCGGGATGCCCGTGCCCAGGTCGAGGAACTGCTCGATCCCCTGTTCCGCCAGGTAGGCCACCGCGCGTACGAGGAAGTCACGGTTGGCGCGTACGAGCTCCCGCTGCTCGGGGTGGGCGGCGATGACCTTCTCGGCCGCCTCCCGGTCGGCGGCGAAGTTGTCCTTGCCGCCCAGCCAGTAGTCGTACATGCGAGCGGGGGACGGCGTGTGGACGTCGATGACGTCGTGAATCCGTTCCTCCATGATCGACAAGCCTAGAGGGTCGACCCGACAAAGAGTAATGACCCTGGTAAATCATGGCCACCTTGGGCCACCCTCAAGGCCGTCTCGACGCGTCCTGCCGCTCGCGAACGGGGCCTCGTTCCCTGGCGGGAACGTCCGCCCCAGCTCGTCGGCGACCTCCAGGACCGTCTTGACGACGTCGGGGGTGGTGCGGAAGTTCACGAAGCACGCGCGCAGGCAGGTGCGGCCGTCGACGATGGCCGGTGCGAGGTAGACGCGGCCGTCGGCCTGCATGGCGCGGGCGAGCCGTTCGTTGTGGGCGTCGAGCTCGTCATCGCCGACCCCGGGCGGGACGTGCCGGAAACCGGCCGGCGACCCCCTCCTCGCGGGCACCCGGCAGTGCCTGCTCCCGCGCCGCGAGCAGGGCGGTCAGGTTGGAGGTCTGACCCCCGCTGGTGAAGTGTCCCTCTCCCAGCGGGAAGCCGACGAAGTCGGCCACCCAGCGCACGGCCTGCCGGTCGAGGAGGTCCGCGGCCCCGGCGGCGGTGGCCAGGTTCGCGTCATAGGCGGCGGACAGCGCCGAGGCCAGCACGCTCACCTCCAGGCCGCTGGAGCCGACATAGGCGAGGAACAGCGGTCGCGAGGGCGACACGCTGGCCTCCAGGATGTTCACCGCGTCGTCCAGCGCGGCCCGCGCGTCGTCCGGCCGCTCCGGCAGCGCGGCTCGCAGGCGCCCGGCCAGGTCCGCGTCGACCTCCGGCTCACACGGCCGCGGGCGGTCGAACGACTCCCACGCCGCGGTCAGGTAGCGGGACAGGTCCTGGAGGATCTCCTGCCGGTCGGCGAGGGCCGAAGGCGAGGCGGCAACCGATTCCGGAAGGGTCTTATCGGTAGAAAGAGTCATGCCGAAACCGTGGCGCCCTCATGGGCATCGGCGCAACAGACCGTCATCTGGTTGAGCACGATGACACGTATGGGAGAGATCAAGTGCCATACTGCGCAGCGTGGATGCCCTCGACGCCCGAATCCTCCTCGCGGTCGACGACGACCCCGACGCCACCATCCTCGCCCTCGCCAAGAGGCTCGGCATCGCCCGCAACACTCTCCATGCCCGGCTGCGGCGGCTTCGGGAGGCCGGTGCCGTACGGGAGTTCACGCGCCGCGTCGACCCCGCCGCCCTCGGTCACGGCCTCGTCGCGTTCGTCTCGATCGCCCTGAGCCAGACCACCGGGCGCCGAGCGACCTCCGCCCTCGCGGCCTTCCCCGAGGTCGTCGAGATGCACTCCACGACGGGCGAGGCCGACCTGCTGCTGAAGGTCGTCGCCCGCGACACCGCCGACCTGCACCGCATCAGCGGGGAACTGCTCGCGGTTCCGGACGTCGTGCGCATCAGCACGGTGATCTCTCTGTGCGAGGAGCTGCCCCTGCGCACCCGCGCGCTGATCGAGCGGGCCGCGCGCGCGTGATTCCCGGCCGGACGTGACCGCGGCCGCGTCTCAGGGGGAGCCGTCCGCGAGGGCGGCGGCGAGCGGGCCGGGCGGCCGGCCGATCGCGAGGCCGAACCGCAGGTGGTCGGCGTAGTCCCGGGCCTCGACGATCAGGCCGTCGCGGACCCGGAGGACGAAGATGTTGCGGACGGCGAACCGGCGGCCGGTCGTCGTGATCCGTCCCGCGTACTCGAACTCCCCGATGACGACCTCCGGGTCCGCGGTCTCGTGGACCACGACGTCCCGGGCGCTCATCTCCAGGGGGAGGGTGGCGGCGTGCTCGAAGTGCCGTCGCAGCGCGTCCCGGCCGACGAGGGGCTCGCCCGGCACGGCCATCGGGTGCACGACGACGGCGTCCTCGGCGTACAGCTCGGGCAGCCGGTCCCAGTCCCCGGCCGTGACGCCCTCGACCAGCCGCTCGAAGACCTCGTGCGGCGTCATGAGGCCTCCCCGGCGAGGGCCGTGGCGAGGGCGCGGAGGCCGCCGGTGGCGCGGGCGATGGTGAGGTGGTCGTGGTAGTCGCGCGTCTCGACGATCAGCCCGTCGCGGACGCGGAGCACCTGGATGTTGGCGGCGGTCAGCACCTCGTCGCCGGCCGGGACGTCGTAGTCGAACTCCGCGATGACCACCTCCGGATCCGTGGTCTCGTGGACGACCACGTTTCGGACGCCGAAGCGCAGGCCCATCCGGGCCGCGCCGGCGAACCGCGCCCGGATCACCTCCCGGCCCTCCAGGAGACGGGGGGCGTCCTGCCCCGCCGGGGCGAACGGCTGATGGGCGACGGCGTCCTCGGCGTACAGGTCGGCCAGGTCGCTCCAGCGTCCCTCCGCGATGCCGCGGCTCAGGCGCTCGAACACGGTGCGCGGACCGGTGGGTTCGGACATGCGAGACTCCTGTTGATCGAAAGCGGAATCGGAGTGATCACTCCGGATCGAATTATCCGGAGTGGCGACTCCGCCTGTCAATGAGGAAGGTGCGCATGACCGCACCGCGGCGCGCGTCCGCCACGGACGGCGGACGGCCGGTCCGCGCGGACGCGCTGCGCAACCGCGCGCGGGTCCTGGAGGCGGCCGAGGCGGTCTTCGCCGAGCACGGCACGACCGCCTCCACGGAACAGGTGGCGCGGCGGGCCGGCCTCGGCGTCGGCACCGTCTTCCGCCACTTCCCGACGAAGGAGGCGCTGCTCGAGGCGGTGTTCGTCGCCCGGCTGGACCGGCTCGCCACCGAGGCCGACGGGCTGATGAGCGCGGAGGATCCGGGCGAGGCCTTCTTCGGGTTCTTCGCCCGCGTCGTCGGGCACGCCGCGACCAAGAACGCCCTGTCCGCGGCGCTGGCCGAGGCGGGCGTCGACGTCCGGGAGAGCACGGCCGAGACGGGCCGGGAGCTCAGACGCGCGCTCGGCGCGCTCCTGGGCCGCGCCCAGGAGGCCGGAGCCGTGCGGCCGGACGTCGGCCTGCCCGAGATCCTCACCCTCCTGGTCGGCGCCTCCCAGGCGGCCGAGCACGTCGGCGGCGACGCCGAGGTATGGACGCGCGCCCTCGCCGTCGTCTTCGACGGCCTGCGCGCCGCACCCGCTGGATCGGACCCGGGTTCCGGGTCGCCCGGCGTCAGGGGTTGAGGGTGAGCTCGGCGAGGTGGCGGGCGATGCCGTTGACGTCGGTGTCCTGAACGTTGCTGAGCACGGCGATGGCGATGTCGTCGTCGGGCAGGTAGACGTTGCTGGCGTGGTATCCCTCGAGCAGGCCCGGGTGGTAGAGGTACCGGTGCCCGCGCAGCCGGTCGACGAGCCACCCGAAGGCGTAACCGGTGGAGGGGGAGTCCAGGCAGCCGCCGGACGGGCAGTCGGCCTGGGGGGTGAAGGCCAGCTTCACGGTGGCCGCCGGCGCGACGAGGTGCGCGCCGAACGACCGGTCCCAGCGGGTCAGGTCGTCGGCGGTGGTGTAGACGCCGCCGGCGGCGTACGCCTCCGACCCGATGATGTGGCCCGCCGGCTTGCCGACCGAGAGGTAGCCCTTGGCCCAGCCGTCCGGCGGGTCGCCGTCGGTGTAGCCGGTGTGCTGCAGGCCGAGAGGCGCGGCGATCTCGGCGTGCAGCACGTCGCCGAACTTCTTGCCGGTGACCTTCTCGATGATCGCGCCGGCGAGGATGTAGCCGGAGTTGCTGTACTTCCAGCCGGTGCCGGGCTTGAAATCGAGGGGCTTGTGAACGAACCGGCTGATGATCTCCTTGGGCGTGGTCGGCGTGCCCAGCTTCGGGAAGAAGTCCGGCATCTCTGAGATGTCCGGGATGCCGGAGGTGTGGACGAGGATCTCGCGGATCGTGATCGGTTTCCACGCGCTCGGGCAGGACTTGATGTAGGTCGGGACGAGGTACGGGCAGACCGTGTCGTCCAGCTTCACCTTGCCCTCGTCCTGCAACTTGAGCACGAGCATGGCGGTGAACTGTTTGCTCACCGAGGCGATCCGGAAGATGGTGTCCGGGCTGTTCGGGATGTTCTTGGCCGAGTCGGCCTTGCCAGCGGCGAACCGGGCCAGCACCTGGCCGCGCCGCACCACCGTGATCGAGCCCGTGAACCTCCCCTTCTGGACCAGCCCCCGAAGGTAGGAGTCGATCGCGGACGCGCTCGGGTCGCCGGCCGGCGCCGGCGACGTGGCCAGCGGGTTCGGGCTGGGAGCGGCGGCCGCTGCGGAGGAGGTCGCGGCCGCGCGCGGCGGGTGCGCCTTCCCGCCGCCGGGGTCGCTGCTGCACCCCGTCACCGCCGCGGCGAGCAGCGCCAGCGCGGCGCCGGATCGGGCCAGATGAAGACGTGCCATGGTCACTCCACGGCCTGTCGGTCGCACTTGTCGAACCTGCCAATGATCCCCAGGGGCACGGACCCCTGCAGGTTATCCGCCGCGGGGAGCAAGATCGCGCATCTCGCGCCCGGACGAATGAGCCTTGACTACTCAGGGTAGTGCTCGTGACAGCACGGTGAATTTCGGGGGGACCAATGCGAGCCGTGACGGTGTCCGATTTCAGGGCCGAGCCGGAGCTGACCGAGCAGCCGGTGCCCGAGCCGGGCCCCGGCGAGGTCCTCGTCCGGATGAACGCCGCAGGACTCAACCCCTTCGACTGGAAGGTCATCGACGGTGCGATCCCGGACACGGTGTTCCCGCTGATCGTCGGCACCGACGGCGCCGGCACCGTCGAACGGGTCGGGGAGGGCGTCACCGGCGTACGGCCCGGAGACCCGGTCTTCGGCCAGTTCGGCGACCCCCGACGCGGGCTCGGGTCGTACGCCGAACGGGCCGTCGCCCGGGAGGACGCCATCGCGCCGCCCCCGCGGACGATCGCGCTGAGCGAGGCCGCGGCCGTGCCGACCGCCGGGACGACCGCGCTGAACCTCGTCGACCGGGTCGGCGACGCGCGCCGCCTGCTCATCGTCGGGGCCACGGGAGGCGTCGGAACGTTCGCCACGCAGCTGGCCGCCGCCCGTGGGATCACCGTCGTCGCCACGGCGACCGCCGACAAGGCCGACCTGATGCGGGCGCTGGGCGCTGCCGAGATCGTCGACCACACCGCCGGCCCCGTCGCCGAGCGGCTGGCCGCCCCCGTCGACGCCGTGATCGACCTGGTCGACGACACCGCGGGACTGCGCGAACTGCTGCCGGTCGTCCGCCCCGGCGGTACCGTGCTGAGCCCGGTGTTCGCGGTCCCGGAGGAGGGCCTGCCCGGCGTCGACGCCCGCAACTTCCTGAACGAGGCGGGCACCGAACGGCTCGAACGGCTCGCCCGGGAGATCGACGCGGGCAACGTCCGCGTTCTGATCGGCGACACCGTCACCCTGCCCCAGGCGCCGGACGCGCTCGCCCGCAGCAGGGCCGGACGCGCCCGGGGGAAGACGGTGATCGTCATCTGACGGGGACGGGCGCCTTCCGCCGCGTCCGGCCGCCGCGGGAGGCGAGCACGCCTCCCGCGGACGTTCGTCCGGGCGTCCGCGCACGGCAGACTTGGCGCATGCGCGCGAGCCGCCTGGTGTCCCTCCTGCTCCTGCTGCAGTCGCGGGGCCGCATGACCGCCCAGGAACTGGCGGACGAGCTGGAAGTGTCCCTGCGCACCATCTACCGCGACGTCGAGTCCCTGTCGGCGGCGGGCGTGCCGGTGTACGCCGACCGCGGCCCGGCCGGCGGATACCAGCTCCTCGACGGCTACCGGACACGCCTGACCGGGCTCACCGCCGAGGAGGCCGAGTCGCTGTTCCTCACCGGCCTGCCCGGACCCGCCGCCCAGCTCGGCCTCGGTACCGTCCTGGCCGCGGCCGAGCTGAAGCTCATGGCGGCGCTGCCCCGGCAGCTGGCCGAGCGCGCCGGGCGCATCCGGGAACGCTTCCACCTCGACGCGCCGGGCTGGTTCCACGACGGCGAGCCCACGCCGTACCTGAACACCGTCGCCGACGCCGTCTGGAAGCAGCGCCGCGTCCGCATGCGCTACCGGAGGTGGAAGACACCGACGCCCGTCACCCGCACCGTCGCCCCCCTCGGCCTGGTGCTGAAGGCGGGAAGCTGGTACCTCGTCGGCCGCTCGGAGGACGACCCTTCGGATGGCGGCCGCTCGGACGACGGTCGCTCGGGAGGCGGCGAACGCACCTACCGCGTCGACCGGATCATCGCGCTTGAGATGCTCGAGGAGGAGTTCGAACGGCCGGCGGACTTCGACCTCGCCGAGTTCTGGGCGTCCTACCTCGCCCGGTTCCGCGACGCGATGTTCACCGGCGAGGCGGTCGTCCGGTTCTCCCCGGCGGGGATGCGGATCCTCCGCCACCTGGTCACGCCCGAGGTGATCCGCGCGGCGCAGCGCAACGCCGGTCCGCCGGACGAGGAGGGCTGGGTGCGCACCGTGATCCCCATCGAGTCGGTCCGGCACGCCCACACCGAGCTGCTGAAGTTCGGCGCCGAGGCGGAGGTCCTCCAGCCTCCGGAGCTGCGTGAGCTCGTCATCGCGTCCGCGCGCGCCATGCTCGACCGGTACGACGCCGCCCGGACGTGACACGTCCCGCCGGAGAGGCGAGGCCCTCCGGCGGGACGTGCCGGCGGATCCGAGGGGACGGCTCGGCGGATCAGGCCGAGGTCGGTCGGCGGATCAGGCGCCTTCGCCCGGACGCCGGAAGGATCCGGTGTCCTCCGCGGAGCCACCGGCGACCCGGCGGTCCGTCGGCTCGGGCGCCCGCGGCGCGGCGGACTCGGGCGGCCACGGCGCGGCGTGCTCCCGGGTGGGCGGCACGGTCTGCTCGGCCGGCCGGGGCACGGCCTGCTCCGGCGGGGTCACCGGGGCGCGTCCGGTGCGGCGCGGCAGAGGCTGCGTCGCCTGGATCGGGCCGGGCCGGTCCGCACGCGCCGGCGGGATCGGGCCGGTCGCCGCGGGCCGGTCGTCGTGGGCCGGCCGGGGCGTCTCCACCGTCGGAGCGGCCTCGGCGTGCGCCGCCTCACGCTCGGCGAGGCGGGCGTCCTTGACGCCGACCACGGCGAGACGGCCGAGCGCCACCGCGGCGAAGAACACCGCCACCGCGCCCAGGCCGGACAGCAGCGTGATCTGCTCCACCACCTGGCGCGTCGTCCCGCCCACGGGGACGCCGAGCCGGTCGGAGGCGGCCCACATCGTGCTGAGCGTGCCGCCGACGACGTACCAGGCGCCGCCGAGCGCGGCGATCCACGCGCCGATGGCGGCCGTGGCCCGGTTGGCGCTTCCCAGCAGGATCAGGCCGCCGACCAGCAGGGCACAGGCCGGCAGGATCTCCAGCCAGACCCGCCCGGCCGTGAACGACCACGCCTTGTCCGGAGTGAACGCGAAGTGGAAGTACGGGCCGACGAGCGCGGCCAGCCCGCCCCATAGTCCGAGCAGCACGAGGATCACGCCGCTGAGCGCACCCCTGCTGCGAGGTACTCGTAGCATCCCGGTCATTGGAAATCAGCTCCCTGAAGTCTCGGGCGCCTACGGATTACCCGGAGAGGACCCTTTCAAGCGCGTCGTTGCCCCGCGCTTTGCAGGGATTTGGGCCGGTATAACGGGCGGAGGCGTTCTCACGAGAGGGGACTGGTGACAGAGGAAGTCGGGACCGTTCCGCGCGACCGCGACCTGGCGCTGCTGCGGCGGTACGAGCCGATCCTGACCTATACGACGGGCGAGCGGTTCTTCCCCGTCGACGCGGAGGACTACATCCGCTGCTGCAGCCTGTGGCAGGGGGACGAACGGCTCGTCGAGGCGGGGGAGCTGAACGCTGACCGCCTGGTCGCCGCGGCCGCCGACCGCGCCGGCGCCGAGCTGTCGCTGCTGCTCGTCCAGCGGCCGTTCGACCGGCGGGAGGTGCGCGCCCACCGCGCTCGCGCCAAGCCGCCCATCGCCCGCTCCGGGCGCCTGGCCGCCGTCGGCCTCATCGGGCGGGTCTTCGACGTGCTCCTGCGCGCCTCGCTGTTCCTGCGCGGCTCGGTGCCCGGCGGGGTCACGGCGGCGGCCGCCGACCTCGCCGAGCGGTACCTGAGCCGGGACCAGGCCACGTACTACGGCCGGGTGGTCCGCGAGGGCGGCTACATCGTGCTGCAGTACTGGTTCCTGTACGCGATGAACGACTGGCGTACGACGTTCGCCGGGGTCAACGACCACGAGGCCGACTGGGAGTCGGTCACCGTGTACCTCGCCGACACCGAGGACGGCCCGCTCCCGGCCTGGGTCGCGGTCTCCGCGCACGACGAGCGCGGCGACGACCTGCGCCGCCGGTGGGACGACCCCGACCTGCGCAGGGAGGGGGACCATCCCGTCGTGTTCGTCGGGGCCGGCTCGCACTCCGGCGCGTTCCTGCCCGGCCAGTACCTCGTCACCGTCAACCCCGTACGGCTCCGGCGCTACGTCCGCTGGGCGCAGCGCCTGATGGGGCTGGCCTTCCCCTGGGCGCGGGAGGAACGGCGGCACGGGGTCGGCATCCCCTTCATCGACTACGCGCTGGGCGACGGGGAGCGGATCGGCCCGGGCCGGGACCGTACGTGGCGGGCGGTGCTCATCTCCGACGAGACACCGTGGGTCCGGGGATTCCGCGGGCTGTGGGGCCGGGACACGCGGGACTGGGTCGGCGGCGAACGCGCCCCGGCCGGTCCGCGCTACGAACGGGACGGCCGCGTACGGACCCTGTGGGCCGACCCCCTCGGCTGGGCCGGCCTGCAGAAGATCCCACCGAGCCCTGAGGCGGAGCGACGGGAGCTGCGGGCCCGGGTCGCGGCCCTCGACGAGGAGATCAAGGCCGCCGACGCGGAGATCGAACGCGGCCGCGAGGAGTTGCGCCGGCTCCGTACGACGGCGGTGTCCCTGGCCGGGCACCGCAACACCAGGAACCTCGCCCGCCGGCGCGCCGCCGAGGTCGCCAAGGCCGAGGCCGCCCTGGCCGTGCTCGTCCGCGACCGCACCGAACTGGCGGAAGAGCGCGGCGCGCACGAGGCGACCCTGGCCCGCCCGCTCGGTCCGGACGCCCCGCAGGCGCACCTGCGCGAGCCGCACCTGCCGTACACGCCGTTCCGAGGGCCGCGGACGCGGTTCCTGCACACGTGGGCGGCGTTGAGCACGCCGCTGTTCCTGCTCGCCCTGGTCGGCGTCTTCGTGATCCCGCACGAACCCGTCGCGATCCTCCTCGCCGCCGTCGTGTTGCTGTTCGTCATGATGGAGGCGTGGGTGCGGCGCCGCCTCCTGGCGTTCGCGACCGGGCTGCTGATGCTCGCCGGGGGCCTGGCGGTCGCGGTGGGGCTGGGACTGGCGGTGAGGTACGGGGGACGGTACGTCCTGCTGGCCCCGCTCGTGGTGGTCGCCGGGGTGCTCCTCGTCGTCAACCTCCGCGAACTGTTCCACCGCTGAGGAACGCCTCGTCGACCTGGTCGGCGAGCGGGCGCGCCCCGGACCGGTTGTCCAGGACCGTGTGCGGTACGACCGGCGGTTCGTCGAACCGTACGCCGGCGAGGAACCGCTCGAAGCCCTCGAGCTTCCCGGCGTCCCGTTCCAGCCCCCGGCTGAGGAGCCGGGCGCGCAGCGTCTCGGCGTCGGACCGGACCCAGAGGAGGTGAACGGGCGGCCCGCCCAGCGCCTCCACCCAGGCGTGCCAGCGCCCGGCGTCGTGGACCTGGCCGGTGAACGGGCCGCTCAGCAGCACCGGGCAGCCGTACGACCGAATCTCCCGCGCCGTGGCGGTCATCCCCGCGTACTCGTGCGCCTTGACGTGCTCGTCGTACCAGGGGCCCTCGCGCTCGCCGTCCGGCCGCCCCGCCGCCCGCAGCGTGGCGGCGACGAACGGCCCGTACATGGTGTCCTTGTCCAGCAGGGCGGGCACCGGCCGCAGCCGGGACAGCAGCAGCCGCGCCACGGTCGACTTGCCGGCGGCGGGCGGCCCGGAGACGATCCAGAGGTCCGCGGGGTTCGAGTCGCGCATGACCCTGATCCTTCCCGGCCGCGCGGACCGGGCCGTCGCCGGGCCGCCCCGATGCGCGCGCCGGAGCGGACGGGCGGGCGGTCTCGCGCGATCCCAGGGCGTCGTCGGCACCCCCGGCCGCCTCGCCCGCGATCCCGGCCGCCGGTGCGGGGGACGATCAGGCAGGCCTCGACGCGGACGGCCGTCATCCGGGGCGCAGGGACAGTTCTCCGGCGAAGCGTCCGTGCCGCCAGGCGCGGACCGTCACGGCGCTCGTGAGCCGCAGGCCGACGACGACCGGACGCCCATCGCGGGCCCGGACGACGATGACCGTCGCCGCTCCGGTGACCGGCGTGACCGTGACGGTGGCGCCGACGTCGCAACCTCCGCTCACCCGGACGTATCGGGCGGCCCAGTAGTCGGGCGTCGGAGCGCTGGGCGGAAGCACGGTCCGGGCCGGTGCCGCGGGCGGACGCCGCCCGGCATCGGGTGTCCGGAGGGCCCAGACGGAAGGCATCATGGCGCCGGTGGGAATCCGGACGCCGCAGATCCGCAGGCCGTTCGGATGCGTGTGGGTCGTGCAGCCGCAGAGCCCCGCGAGAACGACGATGACACCGACCTTCGTCGCGAACACGTCCGCCTCCGTCCCCGCCTGGTTCGGCGTCTTCGACGTGACGAAGTACAACTCCGACGGGGATATCGTCGCAGTCAGGCGATGGGATCATAGGGTCCTGTCACCCGGCCCTGCGGATTTTCGAGGAGACGTGGCGATGGCGCCCACCGATGCCGGCGACGAGCCGCTGACCTGCACGTTCTGTGGCAAGAGCCAGCGGCGGGTGCGGAGGCTCATCGCGGGTCCGGCCGGCGTCTACATCTGCGACGAGTGCGTCGAGATCTGCAACGAGCTCATCGAGGACGACGAGGACGACGCGGCCACCGTCGGCGCGCCGCCGAAGCCCCGTGAGATCCACGCGTTCCTCGACCAGTACGTCGTCGGCCAGGACGACGCCAAGAAGAGTCTCGCGGTGGCCGTGTACAACCACTACAAGCGCCTGCGGGCGAGGCCCGGCCGCAGGGCGGATCGCCGGGACGCCGTCGAGCTCGGCAAGTCCAACGTCCTGCTGATCGGGCCGACCGGCTCCGGTAAGACGCACCTCGCGCAGACTCTCGCCCGGATCCTCGACGTGCCGTTCGCGATCGCCGACGCGACCTCCCTCACCGAGGCCGGCTATGTCGGGGAGGACGTCGAGAACATCCTGGTGGCGCTGTTGCGGGCCGCCGACCACGACGTCCGCCGGGCCGAGACGGGGATCGTCTACATCGACGAGATCGACAAGCTCGCCCGCAAGGGCGACAACCCCTCGATCACGCGCGACGTGTCGGGGGAGGGGGTTCAGCAGGCCCTGCTGAAGATCCTCGAAGGCACGGTCGCGAGCGTCCCGCCGGAGGGCGGCCGCAAGCACCCCCAGCAGGAGTTCGTCCAGATCGACACGACCGACGTGCTGTTCATCTGCGGTGGCGCGTTCGCCGGCCTGGAGCAGATCGTCGAGCGGCGGTCCGGCCGCCGGGAGATCGGATTCGGCGCCGTGGCCGAGGTCGAGACCGGCCGGCGGGATTCCCCCGCCCGGGTGATGCCGGAGGACCTGCGGGAGTTCGGGCTGATCCCGGAGTTCGTCGGCCGCCTCCCGGTGGTGTCGGCCGTCGATCCCCTGGACCGGGCGGCGCTCGTCCGCATCCTCACCGAGCCGCGCAACGCGCTGCTCAAGCAGTACCGCAAGCTGTTCGCGATGGACGGGGTCGAGCTGGAGTTCACCGACGACGCCGTCGCCGCGATCGCCGACCAGGCCCTGCTGCGCCGCACCGGCGCCCGGGCCCTCCGCGCGATCTGCGAGGAGGTCCTCCTCAACGTGATGTACGAGGTGCCGGGCCGGGACGACGTCGCCAAGGTCGTCGTCACCCGGGAGACCGTGCTGCGGAACGTCAACCCGACGCTGGTGCCGCGCGATCGGCCGTACGACGGGCAGGAACGCCCCGAGAAGTCGGCGTAGGCGGTCGCGCCGCAGCGTACCGTCGATTTGACGCTATCCCTGCCGAATGTGCAGGATTAACGGCATGAACAGCTATCTCGTGACGCGCAGGCACATCGACCTGCTCCGCGTCACGTCGATGAGCTGTCGGCCGTGCCTCGGCCGTCCCGTCACGAACTGACCGGGCGCCTTCTTCCCGTCCACGCGGACTCCGCGCCGATCTCTCGGCCGTCCGCGGACGCCTTCCCGCCGCTTCCGCGTCGCGGCATCCACCGACGCGGGCACACGCGTATGAATAGAGGAGAAACCCCCATGCGTCCGTTGCGAGCCCTCGCGACCACCGCCGTCGCCGTCGTCGCCGCCAGTGCCCTGGCGGCGTGCGGGGGAGGCGGTTCGTCGAAGGCGTCCGTCGGCAACCCGTACAAGCTGCTCCAGCCCGGCGTCCTGCGCACGGCCACGCTGACCGACGCCCCGCCGAACGTCTACCTGAAGAACGGCAGGTTCACCGGCTTCGACAACGACCTGCTGACCGCGGTCGGCGCGAAGATCGGGCTGAAGGTGGAGTTCGCCGGCACCGACTTCTCGGCCCTGCTGTCGCAGGTGGCGACCCACAAGTACGACGTCGGCAGCTCCTCGATCACCATCACCGAGGCCCGCAAGAAGACCGTGGCGTTCACCAACGGCTACGACTTCGGCTACTTCGGCCTCGACGTGCCGGCCGGCTCGCCCATCTCGAGCTTCGACCAGCTCAAGGGCAAGCGCGTGGTCGTCGTCCAGGGCACGGTCCAGGACGACTACGCCACCAAGCAGGGCCTCAACCCGGTCCGGGTGCCCGACTACAACGGCGCGCTCAACCAGCTGAAGTCCAAGACCGCCGACGCCTGGATCGCCCCGGCCGAGATCGGCGAGAAGACCGCCAAGGACAGCGGCGGCAAGGTCGTCGCCGCCGCCAAGATGCTCGGCTCGACGCCGATGGCGTTCGCGGTCGCCAAGGACCACCCCGAGCTCCTCGCGGCGCTCAACAAGGGGCTCGACGAGGTCATCAAGGACGGCACCTGGACCAAGCTGCAGGAGGAGTACTACCCCGGCCGTGAGGTGCCCAAGGAGTTCAAGCCGGGCAGCGGCACGGTGACCTTCCCGCCGGTCCAGGCCTCGGGCGCGCCCGCCGCGTCGCCGTCGTCCTGACCGGCCGACCGAACACTGACGCGCGCGGGCTGATGGGAGAAGGCGGATGGACCAGCTGAGTACGTTGTGGGACACCTTCTTCAACTGGCAATCCATGCGGCAGGCCCTGCCCGACATGCTCAAGACGGGTCTGCCGAACACGCTGATCCTCTCGGCGATCTCGGCGCTGATCGGCACGGTGCTCGGGATGCTGCTGGCCATGGCCGGCATCTCCCGGCACCGCTGGCTCCGGTGGCCCGCGCGCGTCTACACCGACATCTTCCGCGGCCTGCCCGCCGTGGTCACGATCCTGCTGATCGGCGTCGGCCTGTCGCAGATCGGGATGAAGATGTGGGGTCCCAACCCCTACCCGCTGGGCATCCTGGCCCTGTCGCTGATCGCGACCGCGTACATCGGCGAGATCTTCCGGTCCGGGATCCAGAGCGTCGACCCCGGCCAGCTCGAAGGGGCCCGTGCCCTGGGGTTCTCGCACTCGGCGGCCCTGCTGCTCGTGATCATCCCGCAGGGCATCCGGCGGGTGCTGCCCGCCTGGGTCAACCAGCTGATCGCGCTGATCAAGGACTCCAGCCTCGTCTACTTCCTCGGCCTGGCGGCCGGTCAGCGCGAGCTGTTCCGGATCGGGCAGGACGCCGCCGCGAACACCGGCAACGAGTCGGCGCTGCTGCTGGCCGGCATCTTCTACCTGGTGCTCACGGTGCCGCTGACCCACTTCGTGAACTTCGTGGACCACCGGCTCCGCCAGGGCCGACGCACGAGGACCGGCCCGCCGGACACCGACGAGCCGCTTCAGATGGCCGGTGAGACGCCGCTTCCCGCGACGAGTGAGGGCACGAATTGACGTCCTCCCCCACCTGGAGTCAAGGCGGGAGATTCCAACCCGGTCTCTACCGAGGTGAGAACAGGTTGAGGTTCGCGGTTCACGGCCCCGCCCAGTGGCTGGAGGGCTCCTCGCGCTGTCACGGCACGTCCTGCCGCGATGTTCTTGGCCGCGTTCACATCCGCGTCATCGACATGCCCGCAGGTGCGACAACGAAAGACCGCTTGGCTCTCACGGCTCTCCGCGGCGCGATGCCCACAGGCATGACAGATCTGAGACGTGTACGCAGGATTGATCTTTTCCACCCGGCCGGAGGCCTTCTGTTCCAGGCGGGTCACCAGAAGGCCCCAGCCGGCCGCGTGAATCGAGCGGTTCAGCCCGGCCTTGGCCCGCACATTCGTGCCCGGCGCGGCGAGGGTGCCGCGTGCGGACCGCACCATGTTCTTGATCCTCAGATCCTCGACACGAATGACGTCGTAGCTCCGGGCCAGGGCGGTGGATGTCTGCTCCACCCAGTCCTTACGCCGGTCGGTCTCACGCGCTTTGATCCGGCCGATCGCCATCTTGACCCGCGCCCGCCGGTTCGACCCCGGCTTCGCGCGCGCCAGCCTGCGTTGCAGGCGCCGCAGATTGTCGGCCTCAGTCTTGCGCAGGCCCGGCACGGACCACTGCTCGCCGGTGGAGAGGGCTGCCGAGACGACCACGCCACGGTCCACCCCGACGACCTCGCCCGTGCCGGGCCCGTCGATGGGCGTCGGGATCACCGCGAAGCACACGTGCCAGCGGCCCGCTCGATCTCGGTTCACCCGGAACGATTTGGCCTCGTCGGGAACCTGGCGGGACCAGCGGAACTTCACCCAGCCGACCTTCGGGATCCACACCTGTCCGGTCTTGTGGGACAACCGCCGGGCGTCCCATTGTCGACCGCGCTGGCCGACGATTCGGAACCCCTCATGCACGCCCGCTTTGCGCCAGGTCGGCCGTCGATGGGTCCCTGCGAAGAAGTTCGCCATGGCTTGGGTGAAGTCACGCAATGCCTGCTGCTGCACCGTCTGCGACCCGGCAGCCAACCACTCGAACGCTCGTCTCGCTTCAGTCAACTGGCGGCACTGCTCGACATAGCCCGGCGCGGACGCCCGGCCCGGCTGCCAATGCTGATGCTGCTCAACCGCGAGATTCCACACAAAACGGGCGTGTGCGCAGTGGTCCAGCAAGCCCTGCTCTTGGGTGGGCGTGGGCGTAAGCCGGAACCGCATGCCCGCACCCTAACCACCACCACCGACAGTCCAAGGAGGGAACGGCGTTTCCTCCCCGGCCTCAAGGCCGGGGTCTGCACGCCGCGCAGCCGATGACCGAAGAGCAGCAGGAGACGTTCTCCTCCGTCAGCCTCGCCACCCGCGACATCCACCTGGCGTTCGGGACCAACCGGGTGCTGCGCGGCGTCGATCTCGACGTCGGCAAGGGCGAGACCGCCTGCGTGATCGGCCCGTCGGGTTCGGGCAAGTCGACGTTCCTGCGGACCATCAACCGGCTGATCGAGCCCGACAAGGGCGACGTCCTCCTCGACGGCGTCAGCGTCCTGGACCGCGACCCCGACCGGCTGCGGCAGCAGGTCGGCATGGTGTTCCAGCAGTTCAACCTGTTCCCGCACATGAACGTCCTGCGCAACCTCATGCTGCCGCTGCGCCGCATCCGCAAGCTGTCCGCCGACGAGGCCGAACAGGTCGCCCGCCACCAGCTGGAGCTCGTCGGGCTCGCCGACAAGGCCGGCTCCCGGCCGGGCCACCTGTCCGGCGGGCAGCAGCAGCGGGTGGCGATCGCCCGCGCCCTCGCGATGCGGCCGCAGGTGATGCTGTTCGACGAGGCGACCTCGGCCCTCGACCCGGAGCTGGTCAAGGGCGTCCTGAGCCTGATGGCCGACCTGTCGCGCCAGGGCATGACGATGGTCGTCGTCACCCACGAGATGAACTTCGCCCGCGAGGCGTCCGACGTCGTCGTCTTCCTCGACCAGGGCGTCGCCGTCGAGACCGGCCCCCCGGAGAAGATCTTCGACTCCCCGGACAGCCCGCGACTCCGCCAATTCCTCAGCGACGTCCTCTGACGATCGCCCAGGACCCCGTCAGGCGGGGATGCGCAGGCTCTGGCGGGACAGGCGGGTGACCAGGTCGGAGTCGA
The DNA here is from genome assembly GCF_024055675.1 of Actinoallomurus rhizosphaericola. Taxonomy (NCBI): domain Bacteria; kingdom Bacillati; phylum Actinomycetota; class Actinomycetes; order Streptosporangiales; family Thermomonosporaceae; genus Actinoallomurus; species Actinoallomurus rhizosphaericola. The sequence goes on from NZ_JAMXMW010000019.1 coordinate 49,376, forward strand.
TGTCGTGGCCGAGGCCCGGCTGGGTGAGGGGGACGGCGACGACGCCGCCGTTGGCGCGGACCGGTGGGGAGACCACGGAGGTCTGGGACGGGGTCTCGCTGACGTCGCTGGGCAGGTCGCAGCCGGGCAGCGCGGCCAGCGCGACGGCCGCCGCCTGGCCGATGCCGAAGCCCGCCGCGCCTCCGCACCAGGTGTCCCAGCCGGACGCCAGGGCCCGGTCGTGGGCGCCGCGCGCGGCGGTGAGGCCGCCGAGGCGCGAGATCCGCAGGCCGAGCATCCGGCCCGCACCCATCGCGATGGCCGTGTCGACCGTCTCCAGGTCGGCGGGGTCCAGGCACACCGGCGTCTCGATCGCGCGCTGCAGCCGGGCGTGGGCGGCGAGTTCGGCGCCGGCGAACGGCCGCTCGATGGCGAGGAGCCCGTACGCGTCGAGCGCCTCCAGGGCGGACAGGTGCGGCGCCTCCTCGGTGTACGCCTCCCCGGCGTCGGCCTGCAGGGCCAGTGCGGGGAACGCCTGGCGCACGGCCCGTACGGGCTCGATGTCCCATCCGGGCTGCACGGCCAGCGTGACGCGGGCGTAACCGGCGCTGACCAGACGGTTCACCCGGGTGAGCAGCACGTCCAGCATCGGCTCGGCGGTCAGGCGGGCGCCGGCCACGATCGAGGTGCGGGTGCCGCCCAGGGCGTGCGCCAGCGGGGTGCCCTGACGGCGGCACCACAGGTCCCAGCAGGCGACGTCGATGGCCGAGGCGGCCGCGTGGCCGCCGAGCCCGCCGACGCCCACGACCTCCTCCGGCAGCTCCCAGTCGAGGCCGAGCAGCGCCGGGCCGACGCGTTCCTCGATGTCGGCCCAGCAGGCGTCGGATCCCGAGACCTCGCCCCAGCCGACGGCGCCGTCCTGGTCGCAGACCCGCACGACGATGCTCTCCGGCCGCCGGCCGCGGGGCATCGTCATGCGGTAGGCCTCAAACCCCTCGATGCGGGGCATGTCACCGTCCTCGCCTAGACATCACCTCTATGATCCACCCATCACGGGCATGCCCCGACGCCGGAGCCCGATACGCCCGGATCAGGGATCGGCGGATCTACCAGCTGGCGTGGAGCGGCTTGCCCTCCGCGTAGCCCGACGGGCTCTGCACGCCGACCACGGCGTACTCGTGCAGCTCCTCCAGCGTCCGCGCGCCCGCGTACGTGCAGGAGCTGCGCAACCCGGCGATGATCGAGTCGAGCAGGTCCTCGACGCCGGGGGACTGCGGGTCGATGTACATCCGCGACGTGGAGATGCCCTCCTCGAACAGTGCCTTGCGGGCGCGGTCGAAGGGGGAGTCGTCGGATGTGCGGAGCCGTACGGCGCGGGCGGAGGCCATGCCGAAGCTCTCCTTGTACAGCCGGCCGTCGGCGGCGCGCTGGACGTCGCCGGGGGACTCGTACGTCCCGGCGAACCACGAGCCGATCATGACGTTGGCGGCACCGGCGGCGAGCGCCAGGGCCACGTCGCGCGGGTGGCGGATGCCGCCGTCGGCCCAGACGTGCCCGCCGAGCCGGCGCGCCTCGGCGGCGCACTCCAGGACGGCGGAGAACTGCGGACGGCCCACGCCGGTCATCATCCGGGTGGTGCACATCGCGCCGGGGCCGACGCCGACCTTGACGATGTCGGCGCCCGCCTCGACGAGGTCGCGTACGCCCTCGGCGGTCACGACGTTGCCCGCCACGATCGGGACGCGCGGGTCGAGAGCGCGGACGCGCCGGAGCGCGCTGAGCATCTTCTCCTGGTGCCCGTGGGCGGTGTCGATGACCAGCAGGTCGGCGCCCGCGTCGAGCAGCGCGCCGGCCTTCTCCTCGACGTCGCCGTTGACGCCCAGGGCGACGGCGACGCGCAGGCGGCCGTCCGCGTCGACGGCGGGCTGGTAGAGGGTGGCGCGCAGTGCGCCGGTGCGGGTCAGCACGCCCACGAGCCGGCCCTGCCCGTCGACGACCGGGGCGAGCCGGTAACCGCGGGCGTGCAGCGTGTCGAACGCCTTCTGCGGGTCGATGTCGTCCGGGAGCGTGAGGACGTCGCGCGACATCACCTCGCGGAGCTGGGTGAACCGGTCGACGCCCATGCAGTCGCCCTCGGTGACGACCCCGGCGGGGCGGTCGTCCTGGACGACGACGACCGCGCCGTGGGCCCGCTTGTGCAGCAGGCCGAGCGCGGCGCCGACCGTGTCGCCCGGGCCGAGCTTGATGGCCGTGTCGACGATGAGGTGCCGGCTCTTGACCCACCCGACCACGTCGGCGACCACGTCGAGGGGGATGTCCTGGGGGATGACCGCGATGCCGCCGCGGCGGGCGATCGTCTCGGCCATGCGCCGGCCGGAGACCGCGGTCATGTTCGCGACCACGATGGGGATGGTCGTACCGCTGCCGTCCGCGGTCGACAGGTCGACGTCGAGACGGGACCCGACGTCCGAGCGCCGGGGGACCATGAAGACGTCGTTGTAAGTCAGGTCGTGGGCCGGTCGCTCACCGTTCAGCAGGCGCACGTTCTTTCACACCGTCCGGAGCTCGGGGATCATCGGCACGAGGAGGGCCGCGTCCATTGTCGGGGATACCCGAGGGTGTCCGGTTCAAAGGGCGGTCAGAGGGCTTCGACGGCCTGATCCCGAACGGGCGTGACGATGCGCGGACCCCGGGCGCGCGGTCCGCGGATGACGCCCGGCGACGCGGCGTGGGTCTCCCGCACGGAACGCCGCCGTGCCGGACCGGGCCGCCGCCCTCACGTTCGGAGGGGCGGGCGGGCGATCGGCCGGCGGGAGGACCGCGGTCCGGACCGTCCGAAGAGCGGCCCGAACCGCTCGGCCGGCGGTCGGCGATCGGGAGCGCAAGCGGCGGGTCGAGAGAGTCCCATCGCGGTGGATGGGAGTGGCCCGCCCGCCGGGCTTCCGGGTCGCTTCGGGGCAGGAAAGTTTCCTTCCAGGGGCATTGACCGTCCGTCATTTCTCCATGGAACACTTGACCTCTGAGCTGTCCCACCGCACTTTGCGGATCCGGCGCCGCCTATGGGCCGGTGGCCGGGTGCGCGGGCCGCATCCCCTCGCTGAGAGGCATTCATGCAGTTCAGAGTCCTGCGTGCCGCGCCGCCCCGGGTCGTCGCCGACGAGCGGACGCCCCTACGGCCTCGCGCACGGAACACCCGCGTCGTTTGCGGACCGCCGCCGCCGGACGCGCATGTGACGAGCGTCGCCCGAATACCGCCGGAACTGGTTGGCGACTACCGGCGAGATGATCTTGGACGTTGCCATGCCATCGGATCGTGCCACGCGCCGATTTCGGCACCCACGTCGCGCCTCACCGACACATTCGTGGTCCTTCAGCGAACAAACACGAACAACGCTTCGTTTTCGCGACGAACACGTCACTAATGAAATGATCATGCAAACAACTGCAGGACCATACATCCCCAGGAGGAACCCCGTGCTCGATGCGGTCGACGCCGTGCTCGTACGCGAGCTGCAGCGGGATGGGAGGGCCACCTTCCAGGCGCTCGCCGACCGTGTAGGGCTGTCCCGCACGGCCGTGCGCACGCGCGTACAGCACCTCCTCGACTCGGGGATCGTGCGCGTCGTGGGAATCGTGCACGCGTCGGTGGTCGGGACCGGAGCGATCGGTCACCTGGCGGTCGACGTCGACGGGCCGGCGCGCCAGGTCGCCGAGGCCGTCTCCCGGCGGGCCGCGACGTGGTTCGCGTCCCTGGCGGCGGGAGCGCACCCCGTGGTCGCGGAGCTGCGCGTACGCGACGACGCGGCGCTCGTCGAAGAGGTGGACGCGGTGCGCGCGCTGCCCGGAGTCCGCGGCATCGAGGTGTTCCGCGTGACGACGGTCGTCAAGGACGCGCATTCGGTCGTCACCGAGCTGCCCGACGTGTCGCTGGACGAGATCGACTGGCGGCTGCTGCGCGAGCTGACCCGGGACGGCCGCACCCCGTACACGAGGCTGGCCGAGGTCGTCGGGCTCTCACAGGCGGCGACGCGGGCCCGTGCCGTGCGCCTGATGCGTTCCGGGATCATCCACGTGACGGGCATCGTCGACTCCCAGGCGCTCGGCTCCGGTGAGCTCGCCGGGCTCGGCGTCCGGGTGTCCTCCGACATCGGCGCGGCCGCGTCGCGGATCGCGGCCCTGCCCGGCGTCAACTACGTGGTGACCGGATTCGGCCGTCACGACCTTCTCTGCGGAATCGACGCGACGTCCCGGGACGTGCTGCTGAACACGCTCGAGGCGGTCCGCGCGGTCCCCGGTGTGTGGGTCGGGGAGACGTGGCAGCACCTCGACGTCGTCAAGCGCGTCTACGGCGCGGAGCTGCCGTAACGGCCGAGGGGAAATCCCGCCGGTTCTAAATGATCTTCTGACCGGCTCGAGAAAACTTCGGCAACACCGGAAGTCCAGGCCAATTCCGGCTATGTCAACGACCAATCCGGCCCCTTGTCATACCGTCGTGGCATGAATCTGCGGCAGCTGCGCTATGTCGTCGCCACCGCCGACCACGGGACGATGACCGCGGCGGCGCAGGCCCTGTTCGTCGCGCAGCCCGCGCTGTCGCGGGCGATCCGGGACCTGGAGCGGGAGCTCGGCGTCGAGCTGTTCGCACGAGCCGGCCGTGGCGTCGCGCTGACGGACACCGGGGAGCAGATCGTGCGCTACGCCCGCGACGCCCTGCGCGCGGTGGACGCGATCACGGCGGTCTGCTCCGCGCCGGCCGGCGGCCGGACAGGGGAGCTGCGGGTCGCCTCGACGCTGACCCTCGAGCCGGAGCTGACCGCACGGCTCCTGCCGGAGTTCGCCCGCGACCAGCAGGCCGTACGGGTCCGGGTCATCCGCTGCGAGGGCCGGGACGCGATCGGCGCGGTGATCCGGGACGGCCGGGCCGACGTGGCCCTCACCGACCTGCCGGTCCCCGGGGACCTCGCCGCGCACCCGCTCGAACAGCGGGAGATCGTCCTGATCTGCCCGCCCGCCCTGCAGGTCCGCGAACCGGTCCCGGTGTCCGCGCTCGACGGCATGCGGCTGATCATGCCCGCGCGCGGCGGCGCCCGGCGGGCCGAACTGGAGGCGCTGCTGACCCGTCTCGGCGTCGCGCCGGTCGCCGCGGTCGAATCCGACGACCGCGGTTCGTGGCTGCCGTCGGTACGGGCGGGCCGGGGCTCGCTCCTCTGGTACCGCAACCAGGTCGAGACCGCCGACGGCGTCACGGTGCGCTCCTTCGCCCCGCCCATCATGGCGACCATCGGCCTGGTGCACGCCCGCCGCGCGCTCACTCCCGTCGCCCGGGACTTCCTCATCTTCGCCAAGTCCCGCGGCTGACGGCCGTTTCGTCCGGCACGGCACGGCACGGCACGGCACCTGCATGTTTGCCGACCCGCGCGGCCCGCCACCCCGGGCCCGCCGTCAGGCGGGCTCAGGGGCGGCGGTGCCGGGTTCGAGGGGCGGCGCGCCGACGGGGCAGTTGACGTCGCACTCGGGCTGCGCGGTGGCCCGGCCCGGGTGCAGGGCGTCGTCGCGGACGGTGAGCAACGTCAGCACCGCGCCGGCGACCAGGAGCACGGCCGCGAACGCCATCGCGGTGTGGAACCCGTGATCGAAGACGTGCGGGTTCGCGTAGGCGTTCCCGGTGAGGCCCACCGCGGGCGGGACGCCCGCGACGGCGAGGAGGCCGGCCGCGCGGGCGACCGCGTTGTTGACGCCGCTGGCCACGCCGGCGTGCCGTACGTCGGCGCTCGCCAGCACGGTCGCGGTCAGCGGAGCGACGGCCGCCGACAGGCCGAGCCCGAAGACCACGGCCGCGGGGAGCACGTCCGTGAGGTACGACGCGTGCGGGCCGATCCGCAGGGTGAGCAGCATCCCGGCGGCGGCCAGGACCAGCCCGGCCGTCATCGGGACGCGCGGTCCGATCCGCTGGGCGAGCGCGCCCGCCCGTGAGGACAGCAGCAGCATCAGGACGGTCACCGGCAGCAGCGCCGTGCCGGCGGTGATCGGGGAGTAGTGGGCGACGACCTGCAGCTCGACGACGAGGAGGAAGAACTGGATGCCCATTCCGCCGTACATGATGAAGGTGACCACGTTGACGGCGGTGAACTGGCGGGACTTGAAGATCCCGAGCGGCAGCATGGCGCTGGGCCCGTGCCCGGCCGACCTGCGCCGCTCGACCACGGCGAACGCCGCGCCCGCGGCCACGCCGACCACGGCCGCGAGGACGACGGCGGCCGGGGACGCGCCGTTCCCCGGCGCCTCGGTCAGGGCGTAGGTCACGCCGGCGAGCGCGAGGGCCGCCAACGCCGCGCCGAGGACGTCGAAGCCGCGGTGCTCGGTCTCGTCGCGGCTCTCGGGGACGTGCCGGGCGGCGACGAGGATGACGACGGCGGCGAGCGGGAGGTTCAGCAGGAACGCCCAGCGCCAGCCCGCCGCGGCGATGAGCCAGCCGCCGACGAACGGGCCGATCGCCCCGGCGACGCCGCCGAGCCCGGACCAGGCCCCGACCGCCCGCGGCCGGTCCTCCGGCGCGAACGACGCCTGGATGATCGCGAGCGAGCCCGGCGCCAGCAGCGCGCCGCCGACGCCCTGCAGGGCGCGGGACGCGACGAGCACGCCGGTGTTCGGCGCGAGGCCGCACAGGGCCGAGGCGACGGCGAACCACGCGACGCCGATCGTGAAGACCCGGCGGCGGCCGTACCGGTCGCCGAGCGACCCGCCGAGGAGGATCAGCCCGGCGAGCGTGAGGGTGTAGGCGTTGACCGTCCACTGCAGGCCGGCCACGGAGGCGTGGAAGTCCGCGCCGATGCGCGGCAGCGCGACGTTGACGATCGTGGAGTCCAGCATCGCGAGGCTGGAGCCGAGGACGGTGGCCGCCAGCACCCAGCGGCCACGGGCCTCCGACAGCCGGAGGTTCAAAGGATCACTTCATCGTCGTAGCACCAGCGCCAGTCCTCACCCGGTTCGAAGGAGCGCACGACCGGGTGGGAGGTCTCATGGTGGTGCGCCGTGGCGTGCTTGTTCGGCGAGGAGTCGCAGCAGCCGACGTGCCCGCAGGTCAGGCAGAGACGCAGGTGGACCCAGCGGCCGCCGGAGCGCAGGCAGTCCTCGCATCCCTCCGGGGTCCGCGCCTGAGGAGCCGGATCGGGCAGCGTGGAGACGTGGGCACAGGTGGAAGTCGTCATACAGCGCATACTCGCACGTCCCGGAAGTCCGCGCGCCCACCGCGGTGCCACCCGGGCCGGGGCCGGAGGGCACGGGCACGGGCCGTCACCAGTGGTCGAAGCTGAGCGGCTCGTCCTCGGGGCGGTCCGAACGCGACAGCAGCGCCAGGTCCGACTCGACCATCATCGCGACGAGCTCCTCGAAGGACACGCCCGGCTCCCAGCCGAGCTGGTCGCGCGCCTTCTTCGGGTCGCCGCAGAGCAGGTCGACCTCGGCGGGCCGGGTGAGGCCCGGATCGCCGACCACGTGGTCCCGCCAGTCGAGGCCGGCCGTGCTGAACGCCAGCTCGACGAGCTCGCGCACCGACTGGGTGCGGCCGGTGCCGATGACGTAGTCCTCGGGGGTGTCCTGGGCGAGCATCAGCCGCATCGCCTTGACGTAGTCGCCGGCGTAGCCCCAGTCGCGCCGGGCCTCCAGGTTGCCCAGCCGGAGCTCGCGGGCCAGGCCGAGCTTGATGCGCGCCACGCCGAGGGAGATCTTGCGGGTGACGAACTCCGCGCCCCGGCGCGGCGACTCGTGGTTGAACAGGATGCCGCTGACCGCGAACATTCCGTACGACTCGCGGTAATTCTGGGTGATGAAGTGGCCGTAGGTCTTGGCGACGCCGTAGGGGCTGCGCGGGTGGAAGGGCGTCCGCTCGTTCTGCGGCGTCTCGCGCACCTGGCCGAACATCTCCGACGACGACGCCTGGTAGAAGCGGATCTGGCCGCCGCCGGGCGTGCGGGAGCCGCCGATGCCGCTCACCACCCGGATCGCCTCCAGCATGCGGAGCACGCCCATGCCGGTGACCTCGGCGGTGATCTCCGCCTGCTGCCAGGACATCGGCACGAAGGAGATGGCGCCGAGGTTGTAGACCTCATCGGGCCGGACCTTCTCCACCGCGGAGATCAGGCTGCCCTGGTCCAGGAGGTCACCGTGCACGAGGCGCACATCGCCGATGTGCTTGCGCAGCCTGGACACGTGCGGGTTCGCCTGTCCTCGGACCAGGCCCCACACCTCGTACCCCTGCTCGAGCAGATGCTCGGCGAGGTACGAGCCGTCCTGCCCGGTGATCCCGGTGATGAGCGCCGTTGTCAGCGGAACCTCCAAGCTCACGGGGCTTTGCCCGTTTCGTGTGAATCCAGAGGTTAGCCGGACCACCGGGCGATGGCGATAGCGGCCCGAGGTGACACCCGCGTCCCCGTACGGGCGCCCGCGCGGGCCGAGCCGCGCCGGCGGGCCGCCCGCGTAGGATGTCGTGGTGCGCGATGAGGGAGGGGCGCGTCCCCACGCGGCGGAGGCGCCGGAGCCCGAGGTCGCAGGGGCCGGCACGGCGATGACGGGCCGGGGCGTCGCCCCGCTGCGGCTCGGCGCGCGGACGCTCGACCGCTTCGCGGTGATGGCCGTGGTCAACCGGACCCCCGACTCCTTCTTCGACCGTGGGGCGACGTACGCCTTCGACGCCGCCCTGACGGCGGTGGGCGCGGCGGTCGAGGCCGGCGCCGACATCATCGACATCGGCGGCGTCAAGGCCGGCCCCGGCGAGGAGGTCGGCGTCGCGGAGGAGCTCCGCCGGGTCGTCGACCTGGTCGCGGCGGTGCGCGAGCGGCATCCGGGCGTCATCATCAGCGTCGACACATGGCGGGCCGAGGTCGGCGAGGCGGTGGCGGAGGCAGGGGCCCACCTGCTCAACGACACCTGGGGCGGACCGGACCCGCGGCTGGCCGAGGTGGCGGCCGCGTACGACATCGGGCTGGTCTGCGCGCACGCCGGCGGGCTGCGCCCCCGGACCCGGCCGCACCGGGTCGCCTACGACGACGTGGTCGCGGACGTGATCCGGCACGTGACCGCCGAGGCCGAGCGGGCCGTCGCCCTGGGCGTGCGCCGCGACGCGATCCTCATCGACCCCGCCCACGACTTCGGGAAGAACACCCGCCACTCCCTGGAGATCACTCGCAGGCTGGGCGAGCTGACCGCCACCGGCTGGCCGGTCCTGGTGGCCGTGTCGAACAAGGACTTCATCGGGGAGACGCTCGGCCGGCCGGTCGACAAGCGCGGCGTCGGGACGATGGCGGTGCTGGGCGTCTCGGCGTGGCTGGGCGCCCGGGTCTTCCGCGTGCACGACGCCGCAGGCGCCCGCCGGGCGCTCGACGCGGTGGCCGCGCTGCGCCGCGCCCCCGGTGACGCCGTACGCGACGTGCGGGCGACCCTGTGATCGACCCCGGCGATTCCGTGCGCGGAGCCGGGGCGTCCCCGTGATCGATTCCGGCGATTCCGTGCGCGGAGCGGGGGCCGGCCCCGTGATCGATTCCGGTGACGCCGTGCGCGGGGCGGCCGGCGCTGGGGGATCAGTGGGCCGTGGACTCCCGCTGGCGCGCCCGGTAGGCGGCGACGTGCATGCGGTTGCCGCACGTGCGGCTGTCGCAGTAGCGCCGGCAGCGGTTCCGGGACAGGTCGACGAGCACTCGGGAGCAGTCGGGGGCCTCGCACACGCGCAGGCGGTCGAGCTCGTCGGCGGCGATCACGTACGCGAGGGCGATGCCGCCCTCGGCCGCGAGGTGCTCGGCCAGGCGCGCGCCCGGCGCGAAGAAGTGCACGTGCCAGTCCCACTCGTCGTGGTCGGTCAGGCGGGGCGAGATGCGGGCCTCCGCGATGATCGCGTTGATCAGCCGTACGGCCGACTCCTTGTCGTCCGCCGTACGGAACACCTCGTGGAGCCGGTCGCGGAGGCGGTGCGCGGCGCTGAGGTCGTCGGCGTCCAGGTCCCGGGCGTCGCTCAGCCGCTTGAGGTCGACGAACCGCTGGAGGCTCGCCAGGTCGGGCAGGTGCTCGGTCGTGGTGGCCGGCGGCCCGCTGTTGACCAGATCGACGACGATCTGGAGGGCATGCTCGGTGTCATGGCTGAAAAGCACTTCGACTCCCGTTCGGGCGTCACGATCCTTGAGTAAGTAGCGTACGACCTTACGCTACTTACATCGGTCGGTGGTCCCCGCCTTCTCACATTGTGACGCCCCGCACGACCCCTCCGTGGGCGACCTCGGAGATTTGGGGAAGAGTGGGCGTCATGGGTCCGATGTCGCTTTTCCTGGGCGGGCTGGCCTTCGCCGTCGTCGTGCTGCTCGCCCGCAACCTGGCCGGCCGGCTGGGACTACCGGAGGCGACCCTGCTCGTCGTGCTGGCCGCGGCGATGGGCTTCATTCCCGGCATGCCGCAGATCCACCTGCCCCCGGAGATCGTGCTGATCGGGTTCCTGCCCCCGATCGTGTACCACGCGGCGTTCTTCACCGCGCCGCGGGAGGCCAAGGCGGACGCGGTTCCGATCATCACGCTGGCGGTCGCGCTGACCACCGTCACGACGTTCGCGGCGGCGGGCGCCGCGCACGCGGTCGTGACCGGCCTGAGCTGGGCGGCGGCCATCGCCTTCGGCGCCGCGGTCGCCCCCACGGACGCGGTCTCCGCGACCTCGATCCTGCAGCGCCTCGGCGCGCCGCGCAGGATCGTCACCATCCTCGAGGGCGAGAGCCTCATCAACGACGGCGTGGCGCTCACGGTGTTCGTCCTCGCCGTCGAGGGACTGTCGCACTCCTACACGTACGGGCACGGTGCGGCGCGGCTCGTCGAGGTGGTCGTCGGCGGCGTCACGTACGGCCTGCTGGTCGGCTTCGCCGTCTCGCGCCTGCGGCGGCGGATCCGCGATCCGAGCAGCCAGATCGTCGTCTCGCTGCTGACGCCGTACCTCGCGTTCATCCCGGCCGACGAACTCGGCTTCTCGGGGATCCTCGCGACCGTCACGGCCGGGTTCTTCCTCGGCACGCGCGGCGAGGGCATGCTGCAGCCGGCGTCGCGCCTGGTCGGAGGCATGTTCTGGCGCGTGCTCGTCTACCTCCTCGAGTCGGCGCTGTTCGTCCTCCTCGGCCTGCAGATCCGGCCGGTGATGCGCGAGATCACCGGCCACTCGCCGTCACGGCTGCTCGTCGCCGTCCTGGTGGTGGCGACGATCATCATCGCCGTACGCATCGCCTGGTCGCTGTGGGTGTTCCCGCTCGGACGGTACCTGCCGGGCCGCCACCTCGAGGTGGGCCACCTCAACGCGGGCGAGCGGTTCGCGATCGGCTGGAGCGGCATGCGCGGCGCCATCTCGCTGGCGATCGTGCTGTCGGTGCCGGGGAACGTCCGCGGCTCGCCGCTGCCCGGCCGGCAGGAGATGGTCTTCCTCACCGCCGCGATCGTCTTCGTCACCCTGGTCGGCCAGGCGATGGCGCTGCCGGTGATCCTGCGCAGGTTCGGGCTGGCCGAGTCCGACCGGCAGCGCATCGAGCAGATGACCGCCCGCCGGGCGGTGCTCGAGGCCGCGCTCGACCGGCTGGACGCGCTCGTCGAGAAGGACGAGGTGGACGAGCGCGCCGCGCAGACCTACCGGCAGCTGTACGAGGACCGCCTCCGGCGCGTACGGGCCGAGCTGGACGGCGACGCGGACGAGGAAGCGCCGCCCGACCCGATCGCGCTGCGGCGCGACCTGATCCGGGCGCAGCGGGAGAGGCTGGACCGGCTCTACCGCAAGGGGAAGATCAGCGCGGACGCGGTACGGGCCGTCCGCCGGCGGCTCGATCTGGACGACCCGGATCTGCGGCGCGACGTCGGCTTATCCCACGCGGCTCGGGTCACTCTCCGTAGTTCCGGCATGGTCCGGATCGGCGACGACACCGAATGAACGCGGTACCGGGGCGGCGCTCACGCCGGAATCGTGTGACTGTCCGTAAACTGCGAAGCGGCGGATCAGGTGCGAGTCGAAGGAGTCATATGGCCGAGCAAGCGGAGATGCCGCAGGAACGGCCGGCGACGCAGGATCAACCGCAGAGCATCGGGCGGGCCGACCCGGCCGGGCGATCGACGGCGTCCGGGCCGCTGCCGGGGCGGCCGGAGGGGCCGGGCGGCACGGTTCGCATCGTCGACCTGCCGGAGTCGGACCAGAAGTCCCTGCGGACGGCCCTGCGGCACGACACGCCGTTGCACGATCTGCTCGGCCTGGAGATGGTCGAGCTCGGGGAGGACCACGCGGTGCTCTCCATGCCGATCCGGCCGCAGGCGTTCAACAGCACCGGCAACCTGCACGGCGGCGCCATCGCCACGCTGATCGACGTGGCGGCCGGCACGGCGGCCGCGCGGGGGAGCGGGTTCGAGCCGGGCCGGCAGAGTCTCGTGACCGCCGACCTGCACGTCCGGTACCTCGGCCGCCCGCACGGTGACCAGGTGTACGCGCGCGCCCAGGTGCTGAAGGCGGGCCGCCAGCTCATCGTCGTCGAGTGCCGGGTCACCGACATCGAGCATCGCGTCATCGCGGCGGCGGACTTCAGCATGATGATCGTTCCGCTGCGCAAGCCGCTGCGGCCCGTCGCGAGCGCCAAGGACACCGACCCGGACCTGTGACCGCGTGGCCCGGCGCGCGGAGTCACGCGCCGGGCCACCATGCGCCGCGGGGCAGGTCAGCCGGGGTTGGCGGCCAGCGTGTTGAAGAAGGCCGGCAGGTTGGGGCTGCCCAGGCCCGTCGACAGGTCGAAGCCGGCCGTTGCCGGGTAGTACAGGTTGTTGCCCGTGACGACGTCGGTGTACGGCTTGTTGCCGCCCGCCGCGCTCAGCGCGTGGTAGAAGGTGTCCGGGCCGTAGCAGAACACGTGGGCCCGCGTGAGCAGGCCCTGATTCACGAGGGCCATGCCGGCCGCCCAGATCGGGGCGGCCGCGCTCGTGCCGCCGGACGACACCCACCGGCCCCGGTAGTAGATCGGCAGGTCGATCGCGACCGCGGAGACGTCCGGCACCTCACGGCCGCCACTGGCGGAGTACCGGTTGTCCGCGCCGGGCGCCTGCTGGAACGGCACCCGCTGGTGGACCCTGCTCACACCGCCGCCGCTGCCCCACTGGTTCTCGCACCGGGACAGGTTCGTCCGGTCGGACCAGACGGTCTCCTGCGTACGGGCCCCGTTCGGCGCGAGACCCAGGCGGGTGCCGCCGACCGCGACCACATAGGGCGAGGTCGCGGGGAAGGAGACGTCGAGCGAGCCGTAGACCCGGTCGCCGTACGCCCCGCAGTCACCGCTCGACACGAACACCGTCATGTTCTCGGCGACGGTGAGGATGCGGAGGCTCTGGTCGATCGACTGCATGACGGCCGGGGACAGGTAGCCCTCCGGGCCGCCCAGGCTGATGCTGACGATGCTGCCCGCGGGCCTCTTCGACCGGTCGTAGTTGTCGTCGATGATGCGCTGCAGCGCGTCGTTCAGCGCGGTCCAGGAATCGGCGCCGTTGCCGCTGCTCAGCAGCGCCGGGTCCTCCTGGTAGTCCACGATGCTCAGGTTGGGGGCCAGGCCCGCCAGCATCTGGATGTCCAGGGTGGCCTCCGCGCCGACCGCCGGCTCGGTCGCGCCGAGGTTCACGTTGCTCACCTGGATCCGCGAGCCGGTGCACGCGACGTAGTTGTCGACGTCGTTCCGGTCGTACCCGTCCATCTCGACGAGGTTGACCCTCATGTTCTCCCCGTGCCAGCCCTGGTTCCACAGCTGGTTGTAGCCGTACGCGGCGGCGACCCGGTCGTGGGTGGCGAACCGCTGCGGGAACCGCTGGATGCACCGCGGTGCCCGCGCCGGCAGGGCGCGGCCGGGCGCCGCGGCGCTCAGCGGCCCGCGGGACGTGGGGGCGACGCTGTAGCTCTCCAGGCCGGTGACGGCCAGGATGTACGGCTTGAGCGGCTCGGGGATCTGCGGCGGGTGGTTCGGGTCGGGCGTGAAGTACGTGCGGCCGTTCAGCCGGTGCGTGACGAAGGAGGTCCGCAGCAACTGGGCGGCCTGCCCGGCCTTCACGTCGAAGGTCACGCTCGTCCGCGTCCTGCTCGGCTTGGCCTGGATGTGGGCGCTGTTCAGGTAGGCCTGGAACTTCTGGATCGTCTGGTCGCTGACGCCGAGCTCCTTGCCGACGTCACCGGCGGCCTGCGACGGGCTCTTGCCGTGTCCGTACTTCTTCCAGACGTCGTCGCCGACCTTCAGCGTGACGCCGACGTGCAGCGTCTGACCGTCCGGGACCCGGCCGGTCACGGGCGCCTTCAGCACCTTGTCCGGGATTCCGAGGTCGAGCGTCGTGTATTTCCATGTGGCGGCGGCGGTCGGCGACGCCGACGGCTTGCTGGAGGTCCCCGAACTCCCGCAGCCGCTCAGAACGGTCAGTGTGAGCAGCACTGTGAGACAGGCGGCCCGGTGCTTGCGCACGGATGTACCCCGTTTCCTCGTCTGGGACTGTCGACACACGCGGTGAAGCCACGCGTGAGCGCTCAGACGAGCGCGGCATACCGTCGGTTCCACTCATTTCGGCGGGTCTCCGTCATCCCGGCCGGTGGAGGCGGCCGGGATGACGGAGACTCTGGAGCCGAGGCGCCGGGATGGCGGGCACCCTGGAGCCGAGGCGGCCCGGGACGGCGGGAACCCTCCTGGAGGGCTCCCGCCGGGTCAGCCGCGGAGAGCCGGGGCGCGGAGCGCCGCGTGCGCCTGCCGGATCTGGGACCAGGACTTCGGCTCCGTCGTCGCGGCGGTCGGCTGCGGCGGCGTCGCCGGCCGTCCCGGCGTGTACAGCCAGGTCTGGAACAGCGCGCCGAGCCGCTGACCGGAGACGTGCTCGGCGAGCGCGATGAACTCCGGAATCGTCCCGTTTCCGTACTTCTTACGTGCCGCCCAGGCGCGCAGGGTCGTGAAGAACGCGTGGTCGCCGACCCGCGCCCGCAGCGCCTGCAGGGTCATCGCGCCACGGTCGTACACGGCGTCGGCGAACTGGTTCTCACCCGGCCCCGGGTCACCCGGCTTGACCTGCCAGAACGGGTCGTCGGCCGGATAGGAGTCATACGTCTTGCGCGCGAGCTCGGCGGCCGTGCCCTCACCGTGCTGCTCCGACCACAGCCACTCGGCGTACGTCGCGAACCCCTCGTTCAGCCAGATGTCGCTCCAGCGGGCGAGCGAGACGCTGTCACCGAACCACTGGTGGGCGTTCTCGTGCACGACGAGGTACGGCCGGGGTCCGTTGCGGAAGCCGTACGGGCTGTAGAACACCCGGGTCTGAGTCTCCAGGGCGAAGTGGGAGGTCACGTTCGGCACGTATCCGCCGAGCGAGGTGAACGGATACGGCCCGAAGATCTTGCTCTCCCAGTCGACGACCTCGGCGGTGCGCTCGACGCTCGCCCGGGCCGCCGCCGCCTCGTCGGCCGGCAGGTCGGGGCTGTACGCGGTGATGACCGGCAGGCCGCTCTTCGTACGGGCCCGGTGGACGTCGAACCTCCCGATCCCGAGCGTCGTCAGGTACGTCGTCTGCGGCAGGGTCTCGCGCCAGCCGTACCGCGTCCAGCCGTTCGCGGTGTGGGCGCCGGTCGGCACGCCGTTACTGATCGTCTGCAGGCCCTCCGGCACGGTGATCCCGATGTCGTACGTGGCCTTGTCGAGCGGGTGGTCGTTGCTCGGGAACCACCACCACGCGCTCTCCGGCTCCTGCGCGGCCACCGCGCCGTCCGGGGTACGGGCCCAGCCGACGTAGTCGTTGTACTTCTTCGTCGACGGGACGCCCGAGTACCGGACGACGACGGTGAGCGGGCGTCCCTTCCGCAGGACGCGCGCCGGGGTGATGACCAGCTCGTGGGCGCCGGACGTGGTGAACCGCGCGGGCCGCCCGTCGACCGTGACGGAGGAGACGTCGAGCAGGAAGTCCAGATCGAAGCGGGTGAGGTCCTGCGTCGTCCGCGCGGTGATCGTGGCGGTGCCCTCGAGACGGTCGTCAGAGGGCCGGTACTTCAACTCCAGGCCATAGTGGGCGACGTCATAGCCGCCGTTCCCGTAGTCCGGATAGTAGGGGTCGCCGATCCCCGGTGCGCCCGGCCCGGCGTCGGCGTGGGCGGCCGTGGCCGTGAGGAGAACGCCGGCGGCGGTGGCCAGGACGGCGCTCAGTCGTCTACTGCGCATTCACTCTCCCGTTTTCTCCGAGTCAACCAACTCGGATGATAGAGATCTTTCGGGTGAGTGAAAGGCGCGGTCGTGATCTATTTTCGAGCGGTCGTGGTGAGTGTCGGGTCAGCGGGTGAGCCGGACGTGCTCGTGCGTCACCGCCTCGATGTCGGCCGCCGCCAGGTCGAGCAGCCGGTGGGCGAGGTCGGACAGCGCCCGCGACGCCGCGAGTTCGGCGCCGATCTCGGGAACGTCCCAGTCGGCGGGATTGCAGCGTGCCCGTCCCTGCCCGCGTACTCTCTCGGCGTCCCTCGCGATCAGCCGCGCCTCCGCGCGCGTCTGGCCGTCCTCCTCGTCGAGGAACAACTCCACGGACCAGTGTTCTTCCGTTCGCATCTCTGCCTCCGTTTTACAGGTGTGCCTCCTACTCATGAGGCTTCACCGGGTACGACGGCGAGGGGCAGGGGCGAAGGTCCCTGGCTGCGAATCGGAGGGCCGATGCCGATGACTCCTGCCGGGTCCGGCGCCGTCGCGGAACCGGCCGAACCGGTCGGGATCTTGGCGTAGCGTGGGCCGGGTCTTCGTGAAGTCGATCGATCGGGAGTCGTCCGGCACCATGGAGTCACCGCACCGGTTCGAGATCCCCCGCCTGACCGCGCTCCTCCTGCACGCGCTGCCCAGGGTCGTCGAGGGCATGATCGCCCCTGTCGTCGTGTTCTACGCGGGCCTGGTCGTCCTCGGGCTGAACGGCGCGCTGGTGACCGCGGTGGCCTGGGTGTACGGCGGGATCCTCGTTCGCGTCGTACGCCGCAGGCCGGTGCCCGGCACGCTGCTGCTCGCGGCGCTCGGCGTCACCGCACGCGCCGTGCTCGCGGCCGTCACGGGCAGCGCCGTCGTCTACTTCCTGCAGCCGACCCTGGGCACGATGCTCGTCGCGGTCTCCTTCCTGGCCTCGGTGCCGCTCGGCCGCCCCCTCGCCGCCAAGGTCGCCACCGACCTGGTGCCGCTGCCCGAGGCCTTCCTCGCGCACGCCCGCGTCCGCCGTTTCTTCCTGCGGATCTCGCTGCTGTGGTCCCTGACCTTCACGCTGAACACCGCGCTCAGCCTCTGGCTGCTGTTCAGTCAGTCGATCGGCACCTACCTGTGGGTGCGGACCGCGGCCGTGGCACTCCTCGGCGCCACCGCGGTGCTGATCTCGGTGTGGGGTTTCAAGCGCTGTGTGCACCGCGTCACCGCCGTTCCCGCCTGACCGGCCTGGCAGGATGGGCCCGTGCTCGATGTCGTGGGATGGGTCCATCTGTCGCAGGGACGGCTGCTGGCCGTCCGCGCCCGCGCCCGGGACCGGCTCTACCTGCCCGGCGGCAAGCGCGAGCCGGGGGAGGACGACTGGACCGCGCTGTCCCGCGAGGTGCGCGAGGAACTCGGCGTCCGGCTCGACCGGCGCACCTTCCGATCACTCGGGGTGGTCGAGGCGCCCGCGCACGACCAGCCGCCGGGGACCCGCGTCCGGATGGCCTGTTACACCGCCGACTACCAGGGCGAGCTGGCCGCCACCGGAGAGGTCGACGAGTGGCTCTACGTCGACCCCGGAGACGAGCACCTGCTCGCTCCGGCGGTGCGCGCCGCGCTGGAGCTGACGCGGTGAAGGTCAGCGTGATCGTGCCGGTGTACAACACCGGCGACGCCCTCTCCCGGTGCGTCGAGTCGGTCCTCGGCCAGACGCTCGGCGACTACGAGGTGATCTTCGCCGACGACGGGTCGGACGACGGCACCGAGAGGCGCCTCGACGAACTGGCCGCCGGGCACGACCGCGTCCGGGTCATCCACCTTCCGCCCAGCGGCGGCCCCGGCGGCCCGCGGAACGCCGGGATCGACGCGGCCCACGGCGACTACGTCTACTTCCTGGACGACGACGACTGGCTGGGCCCCGAGGCGCTCGAGCGCATGCACGCGATGGCGGTCCGCAACGACGCCGACATCGTGATCGGCAAGATGGTCGGCCACGGCCGCACGGTGCCCCGCGCGATGTTCCGTCGGTCCCGCGACCGCGCCGACGTGCTGGGCGACGCGCTGTACGGCATCCTCACGCCGCACAAGCTGTTCCGCCGGTCGTTCCTCGACGCGCACCGGATCCGGTTCCCGGAGGGGCCGGTGCGGCTGGAGGACCACCGGTTCGTCCTGAAGGCGTACTTCCGGGCCGGCGTCATCTCGGTGCTCGCCGACTATCCGTGCTGTCACTGGGTGCGGCGCCCCGGCAGCTACTCCCGCAACCTGCCCGACCCCGCGCACTACTACGGCGCGTTGCGGGAGGTCCTGGACATCGTCGACGAGCACGTCGAGCCCGGTCCCGACCGCGAGCGGTACTACACGCACTGGTACCGCGGGAAGATCCTCAAGCGGCTCGGGGAGAAGAGCTTCCTGGACGCTCCGCCGGACTATCGCCGCGCCGTCTACGACGAGGCCCGGCGGCTGGTGACCGAGCGCTTCGGCGAGGGCGTCGACCGGTCGCTGCCGCTCCGGATGCGCGCCCGTGCCGCCCTCCTGCGCGCCGACGCGTACGACGACCTGTTCGCCCTCGTCGAGGCCGAACGCGGCGTCACCCTCGCCACGGCCGTGGACGGCCTGCGCTGGGAGGACACCCGCCTGGTCGTGCGCTTCACCGCCCGTCTCGTCCACGCCGACGGCACGCCGTTCGCCGTACGCGACGGCCGGTGGCGGCCGCCCGTGCCGCTGCCGCTCCCCGCCGAGGTGCTCGACGCCGACGGCGAGGGACGCCGCCTCGACCTCTACATCCGGCGCCGGGCCGACTCGGCCGACCACCTCCTGCCGGTGACGGTCGCATCGTCCGAGCCGTTCGCGATGTCCGGCGAGGCCGTGGTCGACCCCGCCGCCGGCCCGGACCTGACGCCCGGCGTCTGGGACTTCGTCGCGCGGCTGGACACCGGCGGATGGACCGTGGAGCGTCGCCTGGAAGGCGGCGAGAGCATCGACCGCCGGGGTCGCCTGGCGCCGTACCGCACGGAGAACGGCAGGTTGAGCGTCCGCGTCCGGGCGGCCGAGGACGTCCGCGCCGGCGCCCAGGGGACCCTGCTGCGGCGTGCGATCAAGAAGATCCCCGGCGCCCGGCAGGCCGTGCGCCGCCTGCGCGCCTGATCTGGAGCGATTCCGCCGCTCGGCGGGCGCGGCGCCGTGCGCTGTTGTATCGTCTCGTGATCATGACGAGATCGGTGCGAGTGTTCGCGGCGGCCGGGGCGGTGGCCGCCCTGCTGCTGAGCGGGGCGTGCTCGGGCGCCAAGCCCAAGGCCGCGGCGGCGGACTCCGGCAAGGTCGTCACGACCGCGGTCGTCCTGCTCAAGAAGTACGACGCCGCATCAGGGGCCCTGGAGTACCAGGGCACGAAGAAGGTCCAGGAGCCCGACGACGCCATCGAGCCGACCGGTCCCGTGCAGACCGCCACCGTCGCGAAGGACGCCACCGTCCTCAGCGCGGTGAACATCTGTTCCGGCGACGACGCGACCGTGGACGACAAGACCGGCGTCGGCGTCAAGCGCTGCACGCTGCAGCAGCTCGAGGCCGCCATCAAGGACGGCGCGCAGGTCGACGCCTACCTGACGATGAAGGGCCGTACCGTCACGAAGGTCGCCGAGGTCTACCACCCCTGAGCGAGAGCCACGGCTCCGAACGCGGCCGATCGTCCCTGAGTGAGCTCTGCCGTCTCTGAGACCGACCGCCGCCGCGGAGCCGTGACCCCGCGACGGCCGCCGGCCCGGGCGCTCAGACGGCGACGGTCTCCAGCTTCAGGCCGAGAGACGCGAACTGCTCGGCCGGGCGGTGGTAGCCCCGCTCGATGTGGTGGACGCCGCGCAACGTGGACGTGCCGTCGGCCACGGACGCCGCCAGGACGGCCGAGAACCCGGCGCGCACGTCGGGCATGGTGACGTCGGCGCCGGTCAGCTTGGACACCCCGCGCACGACCGCCGAGTGCACCGAGTTGCTGTCGTGGAACCGGCACGCGGGGCCACCGAGGCAGGCGTTGAAGACCTCGATCTCACACCCCATCTTCTTCAGCGCCGGGACGTACACGAGGCGGTTCTCGAACACCGTCTCGTGCAGCACCGACATGCCCTCGGCCTGGGTGAACAGCACCATGAGCGGCTGCTGCCAGTCGGTCATGTAGCCCGGGTGGGTGTCGGTGTGCACGGCGGCAGGGCGCAGCCCGTCCGGAGCGGACGCGGTGATCCACTCATCGGTGATCTCGAACCGGGCGCCCATCCGGGCGAGCGTGGTGATCGCGGTGACGAGGCGGTCCTGCGAGCAGCCGTGCACGCGGACCTCACCGCGGGTGATGAGGCCCGCGACGAGGTAGGAGAACGCCTCCAGACGGTCCCCGGCGAGCCGCGTCGACGCGCCCTTCAGCCGGTCGACGCCCTCGATCACGATGCGGCGGTCCGGGCTCAGCTCGATGTGCGCGCCCATGCGCTGCAGGAACAGCGCGAGCTCGACGACCTCCGGCTCCATCGCGGCACCGCGCAGCACCGTCTTGCCCTCGGCCAGCACCGCGGTCATCAGGACGGTCTCGGTCGCGCCGACGCTGGGGTACGGCAGGTCGATCCGCGCGCCGTACAGGCGGCTCGCGCGGGCGGCGATGCCGGTGTCGCCGACCTCCACCTCCGCGCCCATCGCGCGCAGGGCGTCGACGTGGAAGTCCACGGGCCGGCGGCCGATCGGGTCACCGCCCACCAGGGGCACGAACGCCTCTCCGGTCAGATGGAGCAGCGGGCCGACCATGAGGATCGGAATGCGGTTGAGCCCGGTGAACGCCCTCGGCACGCGCGGCTCGGTCACCGCTCCCGGTGAGACCGTGATGTCGGGGCCGTTGCGTTCGACGGTGTGTCCCAGGGCCTCCAGCATCGCGCCGGTGATCTCCACGTCGCCCACCTCGGGGGCGTTGCGGATCGTGCTGTCGCCCTCGGCGAGCATCGCCGCCACCATGTGCTTGGTGACGGCGTTCTTCGATCCGCGCACGTGGATGTCGCCGCGCAGCGGTCCGGACGGTTCTACCTTCCATGCCTCTTCAGCCACGGCGACCACTGTACGGGGCATCCGCACCGCGGCCGCGCCGCCCACCCGCCGCCGCGGCGCCGTGTCGCCCCGCGGTCTGCTTCCATGAACGCCATGGACACGAGCGTCGTTATCGGAGACTGGCCCGACCGCCCACCGGAGGAGGCCCTGCACACGGCGTCGATCGCCGACCGGTTGCGGTTCGGGGAGCTGTGGATCGGCGAGACCGACACCTGGGACGCGTTCGCGCTGGCGTCGGCGATCGGCCTGGCCACGGACCGGATCGAGATGACGGTCGGCCCGCTGCCGGTGGCCGTCCGCGACCCGGTGATGATCGCGATGGGGGCGGCCTCGGTCGCCGCCCTCACGCGCAGGCGGATCGGGGTGGCACTGGGCACGTCGAGCCCGCGGGTGGTCGAGCAGTGGCACGGCCGTTCGGGGGAGCGTGCGGCGACGGCCCTGGAGGAGAGCACGCGGGCCGTCCGCGCCCTGCTGGCGGGGAAGCGGGCCGACCTGGACGGTGAGGTCGTACGGACCCGCGGCTTCCGGCTCAGGCTGTCGCCGCCGGGCGGACCGCTCAGCGTGGCGGGTTTCGACGACCGGGCCGTGCGCACGGCGGCCGGGCACGCGGACCGGATGGTGGTCGACATGGCGGCCCCGGGGGTCGCCGCCGGCCTGCGGGCGAAGCTGGACGAGGCGGCGGACGGTGCCGGGCGCCGCGCGCCCCGGCTGGTCGCGCGGCTGCCGGCGGCCGTCGACCCGACGCCCGAGTCGTACGCGCAGCTGATGTGGAGCATCGTTCCGTACCTCGGGCTGCCCGGGTACGCCGAGGCGTTCGCCGGCGCGGGGCTGGGCGACGCGGTGGAGATGGCACGGAAGGGTGCGGAGCCGAAGGAACTGCTGACCGCCCTGCCCTTCGACGTCGCGGCCCGGGTCGGGCTGGTGGGCACCGCCGGCGAGGTGCGGGCGCGCCTGCGGGAGTACGCCGACGCGGGAGTGGACGAGGTCGCGGTCGTCCCGGCGACGGGCGGCGACCCGGGAGGTGAGCGCACGCTCACCGCGATCCGGGAGCTCGTCCGGTAACGCCGCGGACGGGTCCGGCCATCACCGATGCGGCCGCGCACGCCCGCGCGGGCGGCCGCGTCGGCGGCCGCGGTGCCGCCGAGCGGAGCGGAGCGGCGGGAGCGTGCGCCGGCGGCCGGCGCGGCCACCACTGGAGCTGCCGGAGGGCCGCCGGCGGAACGGCCGGAGGGCCGCCGGTGGGGCGGTCGGCGGGTGTGACCGATATGCCCATTGCCGCCGGCCGCATCCCGTGGGATATTCCGAAAAAGGCGTTGCCCGCGGTGCGACGGTTGATTCATGCTATTCCCGATTCCGGGGAAGAAAGGGGGGAGAGGATGCACGACCTCATCGAGTCGGCGGACGAGACGCCGAGCGACGCGCCGGCCGCGCACACCCCGCCGGAGCGGCGCTCACGCATGTCCACCGAGGTTCTGGCCTGCGGTGACCCGGCCGAGTACGGCCCGGTCCGGCACCGCAGACACGATCGAATAGCCGACGGAGACCACCGTCGGGGCGAATGACGCCCTGACACGACGTCGGCCGCCTCCGGATCTCCGGGAGCGGCCTTTTCATTCGATAGGGGATTTCGGTGAACGTACTCGTGCTCAACGCGTCGTACGAGCCGCTCCAGAAGGTCGACGTGCGGCACGCCGTGCGGATGCTCGTACGCGGCGTCGCGGTGGTCGAGGAGGCGGTGGAGGGCCGGCGGATCGGTCACTTCCCGTTACCGCGGGTGCTGCGGCTCGTCCGCTACGTCGCCATGCGGTGGCGGCACGGCCATCGGCCGGCGTGGGGCAAGCGGGGGCTCCGGCGCCGCGACCGCGGGCTGTGCGCCTACTGCGGCGGGCGCGGGAACACGGTGGACCACGTCTTTCCGCAGTCGCGCGGCGGCGGGTCGACCTGGGAGAACACCGTCCTGGCGTGCGGTCCCTGCAACAACCGCAAACGGGACCGCACACCGGAGGAGGCGGGAATGCGGCTGCTGGTCGAGCCGCGCGTCCCCCTGTGGAGTGAACTCCTGCCGTGAGCTCAGACGCGTTCGAGCACGACGACGGGGATCTCCCGTGAGGTCTTCTGCTGGTACTCGTCGTACGCCGGCCAGGTGGCGGCCATCTTCCGCCACAGCTCGGGCTTCTCCTCCGGAGTGGCCGTGCGGGCGCGCGCGGTGAACCTGTCACCGCGCACCTGCACGGTCACCTCCGGGTCGGCCTGGAGGTTGAGGTACCAGAGCGGCGGCTCATCCGCGCCGCCCTTCGACGCGACGACGAGGTAGTCGTCGCCGTTCTTCTGGTAGATCAGCGGGGTCGTACGCTTCTGGCCGCTCTTGCGGCCGGTGGTCGTCAGGAGAAGCGTGATCGTGCCCTGCCAGTCGTGGCCCTCGGCCCCGTCGGTCTCGATGTAGCGGCGCACGTGTTCTTCGCCGAACAGCATCCAGGTCACCTCTTCCGGTCGTATTCCTATGAGGCTGAATCGGATCACCCGTGCGGATATTCCGGTGGCCTGTGGGACGCCAGGGGCGTGCCGTCGGGAGGGACGGTGGGACGGTGCCTCACCGTCCCTCCCCGGCAGGCCGCGGTCGCGGAGCCGGATCGCAAGGGGATCACTGGAAGGACACCGGCGTGCGACCGGGGGCAGAGGCGAACTTAGCGCCGCGAGGGCCGTCCTGGAAGGGAAACGGGCCTGACAGTACATTGCAGCCCGCGTCAGCGCCGCGGGGCGGCCCTTCAGGGCGGCCGATCGTCACTCGAACAGGTCGGGCTGCTCGCGGACGATCTGGTCGTACAGCGGCTGGTAGTTGATCCACGCCACCAGGTCGTTGCCGAGCTGGTCGTGGGTGAGCTTGGCGTTCTCCTCGGAGATGTGCACCACCCGGCCGGCGGCCTTGGCGAGGAGCTGGACCTGGCAGGAGCGCTCCATCGTGATGAACCACCAGGCGGCGGCGTCGACCGTGTCCCCGACCGTGAGCAGGCCGTGGTTGCGCAGGATCACGGCCTTGCGGTCGCCGAGGGTCGTGGCGATGCGCCGGCCCTCCTCCAGGTCGGTCACCACGCCCGTGTAGTCGTCGAACAGGGCGTGGTCCTCGTAGAACGCGCACACGTCCTGCGTGATCGGCTCCAGCAGCTCGCCGAGGGCCGAGATCGCCCTGCCGTGGACGGAGTGGCTGTGCGCGGCGGCCACGACGTCGGGCCGCGCCTGGTGGATCTGGGAGTGGATGGCGAACGCCGCCTCGTTGACGGGGTAGCGGCCCTGGACGACCTTGCCCTCGTGGTTGACGAGGATGAGGTCGCTCACCCGGATGTGCTTGAACGACATCCCGAACGGGTTCACCCAGAAGTGGTCGGTCAGCTCGGGGTCGCGTGCGGTGATGTGCCCGGCGACGCCCTCCTCGAAGCCGAACTTGCCGAACAGCCGCAGCGCCGCCGCGAGCCGCTCCTTGCGGTGCCGCCGCTCCTCCTCGACCGTCTCGAAGGTCGGCGGCAGGTTGAAGATCAGCTCTTGCGGGGGCAGTTTGTCCAGGAACTCGTCTGCCATGGGTTGACTCCTTCGTGGTTCGTCTCCTAATACCAAACCTGATCGGACGACGCCTCGCCTAGCCGCGCCGGCGCCAAGCATGCTTGCGGTGATTATCCGAAGGGGCCAATGGACCGGTTCAGCGAGCTGTTGAGAGACGACGACGGAGCGATCGCGGACGCCGCCGTGCGGGCCGCGCGGGTGCACTCGCCCCCGGTCGCCGCCCTCCCGGAGGACGAGGTCCGCCGGCACGTACGCGCGGTGGTGCGGGCCGCGATCGGCGCGATCACGGCGGGGGGAGAGCTGGCCGAGGCGGACCTGCGGGCCGCCGGGCGGCTCGGCGCGGACCGCGCTCGTCAGGGCGTGCCGGTCGCGGCGCTCCTCGACGGTTTCCAGGCCGGACGGGCACTGATCGTGCGTACGCTCGTCGAGCGCGGCCGCGCCGCCGGGCTGCCCGCCGACGACCTCCTCGAGGGGATGATCCGGATCGACGCGGTCGCCACGGCGCTGGAGCACCGCATGGTCCACGCGCACCGGATCGCCGAGATGGAGATGGCGCGGACGACCCGCGACGCGCACGCCCAAGTGCTGCGGCGGGTCCTGCACGGCGAGGGCGGCGACCTCGCGCCGCTCGACGCCGCGCGCCCGTACCACTGCCTGACCGGCGACGTCGCCGACCCGCGGACGGCCGCGTCACTGGAGCGCCGGCTGACCGGCGGGCTGTGCGGGCTGGTCGACGGCCGCCTCGCCGCGCTCGTGCCCCGGTTGCCGGACCTGCCGGCCGGCACGCCGCTGCTCGTCGCGTCCCCGGCGGTGCCCCTGGCCGACATCCCCTCGATGTACGCGCTCTGCCGGGCGGCGCTGCGCGCGGTCGAAGGGGAGCAGGGCCTGCACCGGCTGCCGGACCTCGCCCTCGCGGTGGCGACCTCGGGCGCGCCGGACCTCGGGCGGCTGCTGGCCGACGGCCTCCTCGACGGGCTGGACCCGGCGGACGACTTCCACCGGCAGCTCGCCGAGACCGCCTTGGCCTATCTGGACAACGACAAGCGGATCGAGCCCACGGCCGGGGCACTGCACGTCCACCCGAACACCGTGAAGTACCGCGTGCGGCGGTTCGGCGACATCACCGGCCGCTGCCTGGCGCCGCCGACGGGCGCGGCGGTCGCCCACTCCGCCCACTGGTGGTGGGCGCTGCGCACCTGGCTGGCACGCTGAACGGTCCGGCGCCCGGCGCGTCCGGCGGACCGGCCCGGCGCCTTCGGCGACCCGGCGTGGCGTGTTCGGCGACCCGGCGTGGCGTGTTCGGCGGACCGGCGGGACGGCCGCCGGGGGAAGGCTCGTCGGCGGCCGCCTAACGGTCGCCCTCGAAGGCGACCGCGGCGCTGATGGCGAGGAGCGCGAAGCCGGCCAGGCCGTCGAGGACCCGGCGGGCCGTGCCGCCGCGCAGCACCCGGGAGATCGGGCCGATCGCGAGCGAGAACGTCCGCCACCACACGACCGCGACCGCGAGGAAGATGACGGCGAGGGTCGCGGTGGTGCGCAGGCGGGGTTCGTCGTGCGCCACGAACTGCGGCAGCAGGGTCAGGAAGAGCAGCGCGATCTTCGGGTTGAGCAGGTTGGTGATCAGCCCCTGCCGGAAGACCGCCCCGCCGGTGAGGAGGGACGCGGACCGTACGCCGTCCGCCCTCCCGGGCGTCGCCCCCGGGAAAGGCTCCGCCGGAATCCGCTCCGCCGCCGTCGTCACCGGGTTCGCCGGAACCGCCGTCTCCGCGATCGCGGTCCGGGGCACCGCCGCCTCCGGAACGACGGACGTCGCCGGAAGGGCGCCGTCCTCCGCCTCCTCCGCGGTGTCGACGGACATGAGGGCCGAGATCAGCATCCGCACGCCCAGGTAGGCGAGATACGCGGCACCCGCCAGCTTGACCACCGTGTACGCGGTCGCCGACGCGGCGAGGATCGCGGACAGCCCGAGCACCGCCGCCGTCGCGTGGATCGAGATGCCCAGGCAGCAGCCCAGCCCGGTCAGCCAGGCGGCACGGCTGCCGGCGCTCAGGCCGTTGCGCACGACGAGGAGCATGTCGGGACCGGGGGTGATGGTGAGGAGCGCGACGACGCCCAGGAAGGGGAACAACAGTTCGGGCACGCGCTCATCGTAGGCGGTCGGGTCAGCCCGGATTCGGCAATTTTCCCCTCTTCGCGGCGAACTTGACGAACCTGAGATGACCCGACGGCGCCCGTACGCGCGGGCCGTTCCGGGCACGTGGCCACGCGCCGCGTGTCCCGGCGGCCGTACCGGAGACGCGGTCAGCGCTTGGCGCGGTGCACGACCTGGATCTCGGTGAATCCGGTGAGGCCCCATGTGCCGTTCTCGACGCCGATGCCGCTCCACTTGAAACCGCCGAACGGCTGGTGCGGCGCGAGGGCCAGGTGCGTGTTCACCCAGGCCGTGCCGCATTCCAGGCGCTCGGCGACCTCCGCGGCCCGGTCGGCGTCGGTGCCCCAGACGGAGCCGGACAGGCCGAAGTTGGTGGCGTTCGCGCGGGCGACCGCGTCCTGGACGTCGGTGTACCGCAGCACGGGCAGGGCCGGCCCGAACTGCTCCTCGTCGACGATTCGCACCCCCTCGGCGACGTCCGTGAGGATGGTGGGCGCGAAGAAGTAGCCGGGACCGTCGATCGGCGCGCCGCCGGCCGCGGCACGCGCCCCGTGCGCGAGCGCGTCGGCCACCAGTTCCCGGACCCGCTCGTACTGGGGCCGGTTGTTGACCGGGCCGTACTGGACGCCCTCTTCAAGGCCGTTCCCCACCTTCACGGACCGCGCCTTCGCGGCGAGCGCCTCGACGACGTCGTCGTAGAGCCGGTCCGGCACGTACACCCGCTTGATCGCCGAGCACACCTGGCCGTTGTTGGCGAAGGCCTGGTCGAAGACCTTGCCCGCCACCACGGCGGGGTCGGCGTCGTCGAGCACGATCGCGGGGTCGTTGCCGCCGAGCTCCAGGGTGGTCCGCTTGAGGTCCGGGGCCGCCGCGGCGGCGACCTTCTTGCCCGTCGCGATCGACCCCGTGAAGCTGATCTTGCGGGGCACCGGGTGGGAGGTCATCCACGCGCCGAGGTCGTCGCCGCCGCTGATGACGTTCAGCACGCCCGGCGGGAGGACCTCGCGCAGCAGCTCGCCGACCTTCAGCGTCGCCAGCGGGGTGTACGGGGACGGCTTGAGAACGATGGTGTTGCCGGCCAGCAGTGCCGGGGCGATCTTCCACGCGGCGAGGACGAGCGGGAAGTTCCACGGCGTGATCGCCGCGACGACGCCGAGCGGGCGGCGTACGACCTCGACCTTCGCCCGGTCGTCGTCCTGGATGACCTCGCGGGGGATCTCCAGGTCGGCGAAGTGCTGGAGCCAGATGGCGGCGCCCATGATCTCGATCCGGGCGTCCTGGAGGGGTTTGCCCTGTTCCATCGTCAGGGTCTCGGCGAGGTCACCGCCGGCCGCGGCCATGAGCACGTCGGCGGCGGCCTTCAGCGCCGTGCGCCGGGCGGCCTCGTCGGACCGCCATGCCGGGTACGCCGTGGCGGCCGCGTCGAACGCCGCGTCGAGCTGGGCGCGCGAGCAGTCCGGCGCGGCGGCGTGCGGCGACCCGGTCGCCGGGTTGATCACGTCGAACGCGGCCGTGGTCTCCACGGCCGCGCCTCCGATCGTCATGGTGAATTCGGGCACCGGTACCTCCTGGTAAGCCAAACCGAATCGCGTTCAGTCTGGCCCCAGGAGGTCCGTCTTGGCCAGAACCTACCGGCGCCCGTTCACCATGACGCGGATGGACGTCATGGGGCCGGGGATGGTCAGCACCCCGACCATTCCGCGCGACCAGGCGGTCAGCCGCACGGCCCCGGGCTGCCCCTGCACGACCATCGGAACGAGGACGGCCGCGCTGTGCCCCGGTTCGAGCGCGCCGAGGTCACAGCCCAGGTACTCGCCGCGGCGCAGGCAGCCCTGCCCCTCACGGGCCGACCATCCGGCCGGGATGGCGGCCACCAGCTGCGCGTGCTCGAGCGGCCGGTTGCCGGTGTTGGTGAGCGTCCAGCGCACCGTCTGCAGCTCACCGGGCGAGACCTCCCAGTGCGCGGCCTGGCCGGTGAGGTGCATCGAGTAGCCCGACCGGCCCGGCTGCGGCTGCGGCTGCGGGTCGGCGGGCCGGATCCGGGCCGGGTGCCCGGCCGCCGGCCGGGTCTCCTGCGCCTCGCCCGACCGGACGTTGACGTTCTGCTCGCCGGGGCGGTCGGGGCGCGGATCGGTCCGCCGCGCGCGGACGGCGGTGTGCGCGAGAGGCCGGGCCTGCTGAGCCTGTACGTGGGCGGCGGGCGGTGCCGCCTGCGGTGCGTGCCGCGCCTCGACGTGGGCGGGTTGCGCCGCCTGCCGTGCGCGCTGGGCCTGCAGGTGGGCGGCGGGCTGTGCCGCCTGCCGCGCGTGTTCGGCCCGCGCGTGGGCGGCGGGCTGCACGGCGGGCCGCGCCGGCTCGCGCTGTGGGTCGGCGGGCCGGGCGTGCGCGGCGTTCTGCGCGCCGGGCCGTTCCGGCTGCGGGTGCGCCGGCCGGGCGTGCGCCGCGGCCTGGGCCTGCGGGGCGAGACCGAGCAGGCCGGTGCCGATGAGTGCGGTGATCGCGTAAGAGCGCATGACGTCCCCCCTGGTGGTGATCAGCGCAGACGCTAGTTGCGAGCCTCTCGGGCGATGGGGCGACCGCGCGGGACTTGGCCCAGTCCTGGCGTGGTCCCGGTGATCGATTGACGTCGCCGCCGCCGCGCCGTGGCCACCAGAGGCCAGAACGGCGCCGACCGGTGCGTCGGGGATGTTCCCCGGCGCGGTCGATCGTCAGAATCCGCACATGCGATCACGACTACTCGTCACCGCGTTCGTCGCCACCGCCGTGGCCGCGATCGGCGGGCCGGCCGCCGCGGACGGCATCCCGTCACCGGCGACCGGCGGCGCCGCGCGCCCCGCCGGGGCCTCGGCCGTACCCGGCCGGCCTCGGCTGGCCGACCCGCACCCCTGCCCGGACCAGCCCGGCTTCACCTGCTCCACCCTGCGGGTCCCCCTCGACCACCGCGGCGAGGTGCCCGGAGCGCTCGACCTCCAGGTCGCCACCGCGGACAACGCGGGAGCGCCGAAGGGCGTCCTGCTGTTCCTCACCGGCGGCCCCGGGCAGCCCGGCGTGCCGTACATCTCCCGGATCGCCACGCAGCGGCTGCCGGAGCTGGCCAAGGACTACCGGTTCGTCATGCTGGACCAGCGCGGCACCGGGGAGTTCGGCGCGATCGACTGCCCGCAGCTGCAGGCCCAGGTCGGCAGCTCCGACATCGCCGCGCCCACCCCTGCCGCCATCGAGGAGTGCTCGCGGATCCTCGGCGACCGGCGCGGCCTCTACAGCACCGAGCAGACCGTCGCCGACTACGAGGCGCTCCGCCGGGCGCTGGGCGTGGACAAGATGGTCGTCGACGGCGTCTCGTACGGCACGTTCACGGCGGCCCGCTACGCCGTCGCCCACCCGGCGCACGTCCGCAAGGTCGTCCTCGACTCGGTCCTGCCGCACGTCGACCCGCAGGCCGACGACGGCCTCTACTTCACCGGTCTGCACGCTCAGGCCCGGGTGCTGCGCGACGCGTGCGCGACCGGGCCCGCCTGTGCGTCCGACCCGGCCGAGGACCTGGCCTGGGTGGTCCGTCACCGCACGGCCGCGGAGGGGGTGAAGATCTTCGACGCGATCGTGTCCTACGAGTTCCTCGACCCGACCTACCGTGACCCGAACCCGCCCGGCCTGCCCGCCGGACACGGCGACCTCGTCGGCGCGCTGCACGCCGCCCGGCAGGGCGACCCGGCCCGGCTCGACACGATCATCGCCGACATGGCGCCGGGCGGGGACCCTGTCGCCTCGTACAGCTCGGGGCTGCACATCGACACGTTCTGCTCCGACAGCGTGTTCCCGTGGGGCCGGTCCGACGCGCCACTGGCGAGCCGGCAGGCGAGGCTCGACCGGACGCTGCGGCACACCGACCCGCGCCGCGTGTGGCCGTACACGCTCGCGACGTCGGCGGGCAACGGGTTCACCCAGGAGTGCCTGCGCTGGTCCGCGCGCCCGGCCGCCGAGCCGCCGGCCCGCCTGCCCGACGTCCCGGTGCTGCTGCTGAACGGCGACCACGACCTGTCGACGCCGCTCGAGTGGGCGTACGAGGAGGCGACCCACGCGCCGGACGGCAGGGTCGTCGTCGTCAAGGGCGCCTCGCACTCGATCCAGAACCGCGAGCGCGGCCACGCGGGACGGGACGCGGTCATCGCCTTCCTCACCCACTGACGGCACGCGGCGAGCGACCGGGGCCGGGCGGCGCGTCCGCCCGGCCCCGGGAACGTACGGAGCGGACCCCCGGCCGCGCGCCGCGCGAACGGGCCATGAACGGATCAAGGGCGGACCAAGAGCGGACCAAGGAGGGACTGAGGGGGTGAACATCGCCCGAAAAGAGGATGAACCAGGAGGCGTTGCCGCCGTCCCCCGCTTAGCCTCGGCCTGCTCACGTCAACGGTTCTTCGGGGGACTATTTCATGGGACTGATGGGCCGGCCGATTCTCATCGCGGCCATCCTCCTCGCCGCCGCGGGACCGGTGGCCTGCCTGTACCTGTGGAACCGCGTGAAGGGACGGCTCGCGATCGCGGTCCGCCTGTTCATGATCGTGATGTGTCAGGCGTTCGCGCTGCTCGTCGGCGGGGTCGGGCTGAACCAGTACTTCGAGTTCTACGCCTCCTGGAGCGACCTGTTCGGCGGCGGCAAGGGCGGAGGGACCCCGATCGAGCAGGTCGGCGGGGGAGGTCCGGGCGGTCAGGTGCGCTTCGAACGGACACGGAACCTGGATCCGGACGTCTACACCGCGACGGTCACCGGCGAACACTCCGGCGTACGCTCCCGCATCCTGGTCTGGGTGCCACCCGGCTACGGTTCGGCCGCCAACGCCCACCAGACCTATCCCGTCGTGGAGCTCCTGCCGGGCTACCCCGGCACCCCCTCGACCTGGTTCCACGCCGTGCACGGCGCCACCGCCCTCAAGGAGGCCATGGCGTCCGGGCACGCGCACCCCTTCATCCTCGTCGCGCCGGTGACGACGGTCGTGCACGGCCGCGACACCGAGTGCGTCGACTTCCCCGGCGGGCCCCGCGTCGAGACCTGGCTCACCGACGACGTGCGGCAGGCGGTGACGCAGGCGTTCCGTGTGCAGGCGGACCGGAGCGCCTGGGGGATCCTCGGGTTCTCCACCGGCGGCTACTGCGCGGCGAAGATGGCGATCCGCCGTCCCGACCTGTTCAGCGCGGCCGTCACCATGCAGGGGGACGCCGTGCCGCAGACGCCGGAGGTCCGCCGCGACCACGCACTGTTCGTCCAGAACTCGGTGCTCGACCTGCTGCGCACGCGCCGCCCGCCGGTCAGCCTGCTCCTGGCGGGCACCCGGCAGGACCGCGAGTCCGATAAGGCGATCAACCAGATCATGCCGCTGGTACGGCCGCCGACGACCGCCTTCCTGTACGTCCTGCCCAAGGGCGGCCACAACGCCTCCGTCTGGAACTCGATGCTGCCGCAGGCGTACGCCTGGCTGAGCGCCCGTCTGTCCGCTCCGCACCCTTCGTGACGCGAAACGGCGGGCGCCCGGAGGCGCCCGCCGTTTCACATGGTCCGCTCGGCGGCGTCAGAGTGAGGTGAGGCGATCGAGCAGATCGCCGTAGGCGCGCAACGCCATGCGCAGGCGCTCGGTGTCCGCGTCGTCGCCGTTCCAGCGCTCCCGCAGGCCGCGCTGCTGATCCTCCAGGGCGGTGGTGATCGCGGTCACGGCCTCTTCGCACAGGGCGCCGGCCTGCTTCACCGCGTCGCGCGGGTCGTCGACGAAGCCGGCCTTGACCTCGCGCCACCGCGATCCGAACCGGTCCGCGTCGTCCCGGCCGATCAGCCGCTCGGCGGCCGTCCCGCCCGCCACGGCGTCCATGCCGGAGCCGTCCTCACGGCCGGCGCCCGTCC
This sequence comes from Actinoallomurus rhizosphaericola, assembly GCF_024055675.1. Taxonomy (NCBI): domain Bacteria; kingdom Bacillati; phylum Actinomycetota; class Actinomycetes; order Streptosporangiales; family Thermomonosporaceae; genus Actinoallomurus; species Actinoallomurus rhizosphaericola. The sequence continues at coordinate 82,230 of NZ_JAMXMW010000019.1, forward strand.
CGGCGCCGGTGCCCGACTCATATCCACGGCCGGCGGCGCCGGTGTCGGCCCCGTCCTCACGGTCGGCGGCCCCGCCGTACGGGCCGGCCCCGTCCTCACGGTCGGCGGCGGTCCCGGCGTCCGGTGCCATCACCGAGCCCGTCGATGCCGACGATCCGCCAGGAGCGTACGGCCGAGCGGTGGCCGCGGGCCCGGCCGTACGCTCGCCCAGCGGGTCGGCCGGGCCGCCCGGCTCGACCTGGGACGCGCGGGCGCCGGCGCGGCCGGACTCGGTCGTGTCCCGCTGTTCGTCCTCGGTTCGGCTCGACAGGATGATCTTGTCCGGTCCCGCGTCGTGGTCCTCGGTGGCCGTCCGCCCGCGCCCCTCGTCGGCGCCGTTCATCGGCATGCCCGCGACGGGGCGGTCGCCGGGCAGGGGACGCGCGCGCTCATCCGTCCGGTCCTCGTAGTCCTTCATCGTCTCCGTCCCTCCGCGACCTCGGCGTCCCTGCGCGACTCGCCGGCCGTGACCGACTCACCGGCCTCACCGTCCTCTTCGGCCCGCCGGGACCGGGTCGGCCCGCCGGCCCGCCGGGCGTCGGCGGCCTCGGCCCGCGCTTCGGTCCGGCGCGCGTCGGCGCGCTCGCGGGGGTCGAGCGACTCGCCGTCGCCGAGCAGCTCGGCGAACAGGGCGCGGTAGTGGACCATCGCCTGGCGGAGGTCCTCGGTGCTCGCCCGCCCCGCGTCGGCGCGGCCGCGGATGTCGTGCGCCGTGCGGTACCGGTCGATCGTGCCGGCGTGCTCGACGGACAGGTCCGCGACCTGCTGCTCGTAGTCGTCGGTGGGGTAGCCGCGGTCCTTCATCACCCGGACGAGGAGGTTGTCCGCCTCGGCCACGGCGCTCTGGGGCGAGTCGACGAAGTGCTCCTGCACCCGCTGCCAGTCCGCGCGGTACCGGTCGCGCACCGCGGGGTCGAGGGAGCGGAGCTCCAGTTCCCGGTGACGCTGCTCGCGGGCGCGCAGTTCCTGCTCGGCCTCGCGGGTGCTGTTATGACGTTCCACGGTGCGGTCGTATTCGGGCCCGAACCTCTCGCGCAGCCGGCGACGCTGCTGCTGCCGCCGGGCGAGGAAGCCCAGGGCCGCTACGACCAGAACCGCGACGACCACGATGACGGCCACTGTGGCGGTCGACATGATTGCCTCCGGTGGTGGGCTGTGATGAACGCCACGTGCCCGCAAAAAACTGGTCAAAACACAAGCCCGGGCCGGGGGCGCCGAAGAGCGACCCCGGCCCGGGCGTCGTACCGGGCTTCAGGAAAGGCCGGATGAACCGGTCACGGAACCCGCGCGGGCTCGGGACTCCCGCCCTTGATCTCCGCGAGGGCGCGGGTGAAGTCGCGGGAGGACAGCCACAGCTTGTACATGATGGCGAACTCGAACACGAGCAGCAGGGCGGCCGCCCCGATGGTGACGGGGATGATCTGGTTCACCAGCGGCGCGATGATGAAGACCGCCATCTGGAACTCGATGCCGCTCACCAGGTGGGTGCGGACGCGGTGGTCGCGCAGCCAGTCGCGGACGCGGATGTACCAGGAGAAGCGCTCGCGGAACTCCTGCTGCAGGTCGATGACCTCGGCGGCGCGCGTCTTGATCTCGTCCGGGTCGAGCTCGGGGTCCTCACGCAGCAGGTCCTCGGCGAACACGGGCGTCTCGCCGGCCGTCGACTCCTCGACCGCCTTCTTCAGCTCCGCGCGCATCTGACGCCGGACCTTCGCCACCTGCAGGGCGTCGACGTAGCGGAGCATGTCGAGGAACACGACCGCGACGCCGAGAAGGAGGTAGACCTCCTTGCCGGTGTGGTGGTACTCCCCCCACATCAGCGCGAGGGTGCAGGTGAGGACGCGGATGCGGTCGAAGACGTAGTCGAGCCAGCCGCCGAGCACCGTGCCGGTGCCCTTGAGCCGGGCGATCTTGCCGTCCATGCAGTCCAGCACGAAGCTGAAGTGGTAGAGGACGGCGCCCAGGACCAGCCACTTCCAGTCCGCCGTGAGGAAACAGCCGGCCGAGCCGAGGCCGAGGAAGAGCGCGCCCCAGGTGATCTGGTTCGGCGTGATGGAGGTCCGGTTGGCGGTACCGACGACGAGCCGGCCGGCCAGAGGGTCCACGAGGAACACCGTCCACCAGGCGTCCCGGGCCTTGAAGGTCTGGGACTTCACCTCTTCCAGCGTGAACTTCATACGGTTGGCCCCTTGGTCATATTGAGGGCGGCCCGGAACCGGCCGGGCCTGAGGATCTTGGTTGGTACTCCGTGGGACGCTCCGTCAGATTGCCAGGTTTACCGCTTGTTTACAGAGATTTCGTGAAACGGGGGTTGGGGCCGCTTCCCGGCCGGTCGGCGAGGGCCGTCCGTGCCGGGGCGGACCTGCGGAGAGTCGCCGCCGAATCGGTGGGTAACGTGCGGAGCGAGAGGCACTGGGAGGCGAACAACATGGAGAACAGGCTCTTCATCGGCGGCACCTGGACGGCGGCGGAGGCGTCCTTCGACGTCATCGATCCGTCGACCGGCGAGGTGTTCGCCTCGGTCGCGGACGCCGACGCGAACGCCGCGGTGCGCGCGCTCGACGCCGCGGCGGCCGCCCAGGCGTCCTGGGCGGCGACCGCGCCGCGCGAGCGTTCGGAGATCCTGCGCCGGGCGTACGAGCTGATGCACGAACGCGCCGAGGAACTGGCCCGGATCACCACCAGGGAGATGGGACGGCCGCTGGCCGAGTCGCTGGGCGAGGTCGCCTACGCCGCCGAGTTCCTGCGCTGGTTCGCCGAGGAGGCGGTCCGCGTGGGCGGTGAGTACCGTGTCGCGCCGGGCGGCGACTACCGCATCCTGACGACCCGGCAGCCGACCGGCCCGGCCTACCTCGTCACGCCGTGGAACTTCCCGCTGTCGATGGTCACCCGCAAGGTCGGCCCGGCGATCGCCGCGGGCTGCACGATGATCATCAAGCCGGCCGAGGCGACGCCCCTGTCCGCGCTGGCCCTGGGCCGGCTGCTGGCCGACGCCGGGGTGCCCGAGGGCGTCCTGAGCGTGCTGCCGACGAACCGCGCGCCCGAGGTGACCGACGCCCTAGTCGCCGACGGCCGGCTGCGGCTGCTCTCGTTCACCGGTTCGACGCCCGTGGGCAAGAAGCTGATGGAGCAGGCCGCCGGCAAGGTGCTGCGGACCACGATGGAGCTGGGCGGGAACGCCCCCTTCCTCGTGTTCGACGACGCGGACCTGGACGCCGCGCTGAACGGCGCCGTGGTGGCCAAGATGCGCAACACGGGAGAGTCGTGCGTCGCGGCGAACCGGTTCATCGTCCATGAGGCCGTCGCCGAGGACTTCGCGGCGGGTCTCGCCGAGCGGCTCGGCGCTCTCCGGCTCGGGCCGGGCCTCGACCCGGAGACGGAGGTCGGCCCGCTGATCGACGAGCGGGCGCGCGACCGCGTCGCCGGTCTGGTGTCCGACGCGCTCGAACGCGGCGCGACCCTCCGTACGGGCGGGAAGACGCCGGACGGGCCCGGCTGGTTCTACCCGCCGACCGTCCTGAGCGACGTGCCTGCGGACGCCCGCGTGATGCGCGAGGAGATCTTCGCCCCGGTCGCGCCGATCGCCGCCTTCCCCGATGAGGAGTCCATGATCGCGGCGGCGAACGACACCGAGGCGGGTCTGGTCGCCTACGCCTACACCCGCGACCTGAGCCGTGCGCTGCGGGTCTCGGAGGCGCTGGAGACCGGGATGGTCGGGATCAACCGCGGGCTCGTGTCCAACCCGGCGGCGCCGTTCGGCGGGGTCAAGGAGTCCGGGATCGGCCGCGAGGGCGGTTTCGAGGGCATCGACGACTATGTCGAGCTGAAGTACGTCGCCGTCGACCTGTGAGGACGGCGAGCGGGCCCCGGGTGGCCCCGGGGCCCGCGTCCGGTCACTGCTTCGGCGCCTTGGAGACGTACTCGGTCGTGTAGGTCTTGGACAGGTCGACGCTGTCCTGCCGGCCCTTCACGTTCGGGGAGAACTGCGCGAGGACGTTCAGCACGTTCTTCGCCCCGTCGGCGGGCATGACGCCGTCCGCGGTGAACATGCCGATGCTGTCCGCGACCGCCTTCTCGTACAGCTTGGGGTCCCCGCCGGCGTAGTCCGCCGGCATCTTGGCGGCGATCTCCGCCGGCTTGTGCGCCTTGATCCAGCCCAGCGTCTTGACGAACGCGTTGGCCAGCTTCTGCACGGTCGCGGCGTTGTTCTTGACGTAGTCGCAGTTCATGTAGAGCGAGCTGGACGGGTACAGGCCGCCGAGCGCCGCCTTGGTGCCCGCCTCGGTCCGCATGTCGAGCAGGACCTTCCCCTGACCGGTGCTGACGAGTTTGGCGACGGTCGGGTCCGTGGTCATGCCCGCGTCGATGCCGCCGTTGTTCAGGGTGGCGATGAACGTCTGGCCCGCGCCGGCCTTGACGGTCGTGTACCCGGAGGTCGGCACGCCGTTCTTGGTCGCGAGGTACTGCGTCAGGAAGTCGGTGGAGGAACCGGGGCTGGTGACGCCGAGCTTCTTGCCCTTGAAGTTCGCCGGGGACGTGATCTGCCCGGCCTTGCCGGCCGCGACGACCTCCACCTCGCCGGGGACGTCGGCGAACTGGACCACGCTCTCGATGCACTTGCCCTTCGTCTGCAGGTCGATCGTGTGGTCGTAGAACCCGACGACGCCCTGCACGTCGCCCGAGATCAGGACGTTCTCGGCCTGCGCGCCCGCCGGCTCGGTCAGCAGCTGCACGTCCAGGCCCTGCTCCTTGAAGTAGCCGAGCTGCTCGGTCAGCTTGGCGGGCAGGTAGATGACCTTGTCGATGCCGCCGACCATGATCTTCACGGTGCCGCCCTGCTTGCCCCCGCCGCTCCCGCCGGAGGCGGTGCGCGAGTCGCGGCAGGCGGCGAGGGACAGGGCGGTCGTGGCGGCGAGCGCCGCGGCGGCGATGCGGGTGGTCGTACGCATGTGAGCTCTCCTTGAGGCAGGTGAGGACGCCCGTCCGCGGCGGGGCGGACGGCGGGCGGGGGAGGGAAAGGGGAGTGGGGCGGGCCGGCGGGTCAGATCCGCGCCTCGTTGGCGGCCACGGGTGGGCGCCAGCGCAGCAGACGGCGTTCGAGGAGGGTGAGGAGCCACTCGGCGAGCAGCGCGATCACCGTGATGATGATCATTCCGGCGTAGATGCCGGCGGAGTCGAATGTGCCCTGCGCGTGGTTGATCAGCAGGCCGAGGCCCTTGTCCGCGCCGCTGTACTCGCCGACGATCGCGCCGATGATGGCGAAGCCGAACGCCGAGTGCAGCGACGCGAGGATCCAGGACGTCGCGCTCGGGACGACGATCGTGCGCAGCACGGCCGTACGGCTCGCGCCGAGGATCCGCGCGTTGTTCACCAGGTTGCGGTCGACCTCGCGGGCGCCCTGGAAGGCGTTGAAGAACACCGCGAAGAACACCAGGATGAACGCGGTCGCGACCTTCGACGACATGCCAAGGCCGAACCAGATGACGAACAGGGACGCCAGGATGATACGGGGGATCGCGTTGGCGGCCTTGATGAACGGCGCGCACACGTCGGACAGGAACCGGCTGCGGCCCAGGACGATGCCCAGCACCACGCCGCCGACGCTGCCCAGCACGAATCCGATCAGGGCCTCTTCCAGCGTGTAGGCGATCTGCGTCCAGATCGACCCCTGCGACGTTCCGGTCGTGAACCAGTCGACGAGCCGGTGCCAGATCGCGCTGGGCTTGGAGTAGTAGAACGGGTCGATCCAGTACGTCGCCGCCAGCTCCCACGAGCCCAGCACGGCGACGACCAGCAGGACCCGGACGGCGTTCACGGTGAACGCCCGCCGGCGGCCCGCGGCGCGGGCCTGGGCGACGGCGGTCGCGTGGTCGTCCAGCTCAAGCAGCATTGCCGGCACTCCTCTCGCGGGTGATCTGGACCTCTTCGCGCAGCGACTCCCACACCTCGCGGTAGATCTCGAGGAACTCGGGCGTGAGCCGGATCTCCTCGGCGTCGCGCGGCCGCTTCAGCGGCACGTCGAAGGACGCCTTGACGGTGGCGGGGCCGGCGGTCATCACCACCACCCGGTCGCCGAGCACGACGGCCTCTTCCAGGTCGTGCGTGACGAAGACGACGGCCGCGCCGCCGCCCTTCCCGAGAGGGTCGTCGCCGGCCCACAGCCGGAGCAGCTCGTCCTGCATGAGCCCGCGGGTCTGCACGTCCAGGGCGGAGAACGGCTCGTCCATGAGCAGGATGGACGGCTCATTGACCAGCGTCTGGGCGAGGGCGACGCGCTTGCGCATGCCGCCCGAGAGCTGGTGCGGGTAGTACGACTCGAAGCCGCCCAGTCCCACCCGGCCGACCCAGTCGCGCGCCCGCTCGCGCGCCTCCCGCTTCGCGACGCCGCGGTACCGGGGACCGGCGGCGACGTTGTCGAGGACCGTACGCCAGGGCAGTACGGCGTCGTTCTGGAACATGTACCCGACTCCGGCGGGGATGCCGTCGACCGGCCGCCCGTGCACGAGGACCTCACCGGCCGAGGGGGGTTCGAGGCCCGAGACCAGGGACAGGGTCGTCGACTTCCCGCATCCGGTCGGGCCGACCACGGCGACGAACTCACCGGCGCGCACGGCCAGGTCGAGGTTCCGGACGGCGGTGTGCACTCCACCCGACGAGGAGCGGAAACGCTTGGTCGCGTCGCGGAGCTCGATCGCGGGGCCGTCAGGCTCTGCTTGCGTTGGCATGCCCGGAGGTTACGAGTGCGTTTCCCAACGGTTAAGCCTTGCTCGCGATGTAATCGCAAGCCGTGTTTCCGGTGGTTAACGACCTTAGCGACCTTTATCGCATTGTGCTCACCTGATTCGGCGGCGGCAGGGCTGCTTCGGGCTAATGTGCACGTTGATGTCCCCTCGTCTCCGGATCCGGTTCGCGCACCAGGTGCTGATCCTGCAGATCAGCGTCGTGGTGCTCGTCGCCCTGACCGGGTACGCCCTGGCCGCCTGGATGCAGCGCGACGAACTGCGCAACCAGTACGCCTGGCGGGCCCTCACCGTGGCCCGCTCGGTCGCGGCCGACCCCGTCATCGGCGACACCGCCGCGACCGGCGCCGACCCGGACGGCGTCGTGGAGAGCCGGGCCGAGCGGGTGCGGCTGGCCACCGGCGCGCTGTTCGTCGTCGTCACCGACCGGAACGGCATTCGCCTCTCCCATCCGAACCGCGCGCTCATCGGCAGGCGGGTCAGCACCGACCCCTCGGCGCCGCTGTCCGGACGGGAGGTGAAGGTGATCGAGCGCGGCACCCTCGGCCTGTCCGCGCGCGGGAAGGTCCCGCTGCACGACCACCGCGGCGCGCTCGTCGGCGAGGTCAGCGTGGGCTTCGACGCCGGGGAGATCGACCGGAGGGTGCACCGCACGATGGCCGTCGCGGCCCTGTTCGCCGCGGCCGCCGTCGCGCTGGGCGTGCTCGCGTCGTTCGCGATCGGGCGCCGGCTCAAACGCCAGACCCTCGGCCTGGAACCGTACGAACTGGCCGAGCTGGTCCAGGAACGCGCCGCGGTCCTGCACGGCATCAACGAGGGCGTGCTCGCGGTGGACGCCGCCAACCGGGTCACCGCCTGCAACGCCGAGGCGGCGCGGCTGCTGGGCGTCACCCCGGACCGCGGCGAGCCGATCGCCGGGCTGCCCGTACGCGGCCGGCTGAGGTCGGTGCTCGACGGCGCGGAGGAGGCGCGCAACCTGTTCGTCGTCGCCGGCGAGCGCGTCCTGGTCGTCAACCGGCGGGAGGTCCGGCACGACGGGCGCCTGCTCGGCACCGTGATCACCCTGCGGGACCGTACGGACGTCGAGTCCCTGGCCCGGGAGCTCGACGCCGTCCGCGCGCTGTTCGACGCGTTGCGCGCGCAACGGCACGAGTACGCCAACCGGATGCACACGCTGTCCGGGCTCCTCCGGCTCGGGCACTACGAGGAGGCGGCCGGCTACATCCAGACGGTCGCCGGGGTCCCGGCCGCCCGGGAGGCGCCGCCGGACGACGTCCCCGACCCGTACCTGCGGGCGTTCCTCGCCGCCAAGGCCGCCGTCGCGACGGAGCGGGGCGTCGCCCTGGAGATCGCCGGGACGAGCTGGGTGCCCGGCCGGGTCGTCGACCCCCTGGACGTGACCACGGTGCTCGGCAACCTCGTCGAGAACGCCATCGAGGCGGCGCGGCTCGGCACGTGCCGTCCGGCCCGGGTGGAGGTCGAACTGCTCGGCGACGGCGCCGACCTCCACGTCACCGTCGCGGACTCGGGTGAGGGCGTGCCGGCGGACCTCCGGGAGGCCGTCTTCCGCGACGGCGTGTCCACCCGCCGGTCCGAGGACGGCCGGCCCCGCGGTCTCGGCCTCGCGCTCGCCCGGCAGGCGGCCCGCGCGCGCGGCGGTGACGTCACCATCGCCGAGCCCGATCCCGACGGCGGCGCCGTGTTCGTGGCGCGCCTCCCGGAGGTGTTGCAGTGATCGATGTGCTGGTCGTCGACGACGACTTCCGCGTGGCGCAGGTCCACGCCGGGTTCGTCGAACTGGTCCCCGGCTTCCGCGTGGCCGGGCGGGCGCACACCGCCGCGGACGCCAGGGCGGGCGCCGCCCGGGTCGACCTCGTGCTCCTCGACGTCTACCTGCCGGACGAGTCCGGGCTGTCCCTGCTGCCGGACCTCGAGGCCGATGTCATCATGGCCACCGCGGCGACCGACGCGCAGTCCGTCCGCACGGCGTTCTCCCGCGGCGCGCTGCACTACCTCATCAAGCCGTTCACCGCGGAGGAACTCGGACAGCGGCTCCGGGCGTACGCCCGCTACCGGGAACACCTGGCGGCGGCCGGTGAACTCGGCCAGGCCGACGTCGACCGCGCCGTTCGCGCCCTGCACACGGTGCCGCGCGCCGCGTGGCGTGCGGCCAAGGGCCAGTCGTCGGTCACCGCACGGCTCGTGGCCGAGGCGCTTCAGCGCGCCGGCGCGCCGCGGTCGGCCGCCGAGATCTCCGAGGAGGTGGGCATCTCCCGGGCCACCGCGCAGCGGTACCTGGCGTCGCTCGCCCAGTCCGGACGGGTCCAGGTGACCTTGCGGTACGGCAGCACCGGCCGCCCCGAGCACCAGTACACCTGGCCGGCCCGCTGACCCTGGCACGGCCGAGGACGCTCCGGCGGCTCCCGAGCCGGTCGCTTCGGCGCCGGCCACCGGACCGGGCGTGACGCGCCGAGGGGATATATGACGCCGGAAAGCCCCCCTCGACCGGAAAAATGGACGCTTTCCGAAATGCCCTTCATCCTGCCGGAAGTGCGTGCGGGATTGCTCGATCATTAACCCGGCATATGTCCCGGTGGACGGTGAGACGGGTATCGCTATCTCGTCCGCTGCATTGACGCACGAAAAGCCAGATACTCGACAGGATGAAGGTGTCGAAATTGACATACTGCAGAAAAGAACGGCCGGCTGAAGCCACGATCAGACTGCGCCCGCTGGCTCTGGCCGCCGTCATGACGTTCAGCGGTCTCGCGATCGCCGCGGCCTCGGCCGTGCCGGCGGGGGCGGCGCAGGCGGCACCCGCGGAGCTCACCGGCGTCGGTTCTTACTGCGAGGGCGTGCCGTCCGCGTACTCGAGCGACTGCACGGACAGTCTCCAGCGGTTCCTTCCTCCCGGCACCGACGGTCCCGACGAGGACAGCAGGCCCAGCCCGGATGACATCGACGTGTCGAACAACCCGCACGTCATTCACAGCGAAACCGGGGGCTTCGCCAAGGGCCCGCGTCGGCATCACCGCCTGCGGAGAGGGGCGGGAATGAGGGGCCTGCCGGGGCGGCCGGCCCACCAGCGTCCGCACGGAGCCGAGCAGGCGCAACCCGCCGAACGGCCGCAGCGCGCCGAAATGCCGCAGCGCGCCGACGCGGCGCAGCCCCAGGACTCACGGCAGGCCGGCGCGGCGTCGGTTCGGCCGCAGGCGGCGCCCGCGCAGGATTCGCAGGCGGTGCCCGCTCAGGATTCGCAGGCGGCGCCCGCTCAGGATCCGCAGCAGACCACCAACGCCGCGCCCGTCGAGGACCGGCAGCAGCCCAACGGCGTGGTGTCGGTTCAGGACCCGGGGCAGGCCAATGGCGCGGCGCCCGCTCAGGAGCCGCAGCGGGGCGGCGCGCAGAACGCCAAGCCTCCGGTGATCCGCGTCCAGGTTCGCCGGGTGGGCGGCGGGCACGCGCGCCATGGGCACCACATGCACCATCACTTCTCGCCGCGTTACGCGTGACCGACGACCGATCCTGCGACGACCTCCTCACCGGCGGGTGCCGACGTACGGCGCGGCACCCGCCGCCGCGTTCCGTGACGCGGTCTCGTGAGGTCGTTCCGTGCGGCCGTACCCTGCGACGCCGACCGTCGTGAGGTCGCGCCATGCCCTGTGACGCCGCACGCCGTGCCGTAGTGACGCCGTGACCGCTCGGCGGCAGGTCAGAGCCGCTCGATGTTGTCCGACACCGGCAGCACGCCGCGGGTGTCCAGCAGGAGACGGGCGCGGGCGCCGAGCAGGTTCAGGTCGAACGCGCGATGAGGCTGCAGGAGGATCGCCAGGTCGGCCGTTCGCAACGCCGTGGCGAGGTCGTCGGTACGAGCGACGTCGACGCCCTCGACCGTCCAGTCGTCCACCAGCGGGTCGACGTACCGGACCTTCGCGCCGGACGCGTGCAGGCGGCGGGCGAGCGGCCGGGCCGGCGACTCCCGGTCGTCTCCGACGTCGGGCTTGTAGGTGACGCCGAGCAGTACGATCGTCGCGCCGTTGACGCAGCGCCCGTAGCGGTGCAGCAGCCGGGCGGCGCGCTCGGCGACGTACGCGGGCATCCGATCGTTGATCTGCTGCGCGAGCTCGGCGAACTGGAACCGGTAGCCGAGCCGCCGCACCCGGTGCGACAGGTAGCTCGGGTCGATCGGGATGCAGTGCCCGCCGACGCCGGGGCCCGGCCGGAACGCCTCGTAGCCGAACGGCTTTGTGGCCGCCGCGGAGATGGCCTCCCAGACGTCGATGCCGAGCTCGTCGCAGAACATCGCGATCTCGTTGACCAGACCGATGTTGACCTGCCGGTAGGTGTTCTCCAGCAGCTTGGTCATCTCGGCCTCGCGCGTGCCGCGTACGGGCACGACCCGCTCGACGAACTTGCCGTAGAACGACACCGCCCGGTCCAGGCAGTCGGGCGTGAGCCCGCCGACCACCTTCGGGGTGTTGCGCAGGCCGAAGACCGGATTGCCCGGGTCGATGCGCTCCGGCGAGTAGGCCAGGTGGAAGTCGATGCCGGCGCTCAGCCCGCTCTTCTCCAGCAGCGGCCGTACGACCTCCTCCGTCGTTCCCGGCCAGGTGGTCGACTCCAGGACGACCAGGGTGCCGGGCCGCAACCGTCCGGCGATCATCTCGGCCGCGCCTTTGACGGCGCGGAGATCGGGCAGCCGGTCCCGGTCGAGGGGAGTGGGGACACAGATGATCATCGTGTCGGCCCCGGCCAGCACGCGGGGGTCGGTGGTCGCGTGGAAGCCGTGGGCGATCAGGCTCGCGACGTCCCCGTCGGAGAGGTCGTCGATGTGGGAGACGCCCGCGTTCAGGCCGTCGACGCGACGCTGGTCGACGTCGAGACCGACGACGCGCATCCCGCCGCGCGCCACCTCACGGACGAGCGGCATCCCGACGTAGCCGAGCCCGATCACGGCGAGGTCCCATTCGACCGCTCGGTCGTCTCGTGGCTGGTCCATCCCACCTCACCGCGGTCGTCACCTTGAGTCAACGCTCGAATGCTAAGCGCGACGACCTGCCGCGTCGGTGATCGACACGCTCACCGCCCGTCACCTGCCCTGAGCCCGTGGTCCGGCCGTGCGCCCGCGGTCCGGCCGGGAGCATGATGGGACCATGTCGACCCGCGATCTCGTCGTTCTCGGCACGGCCAGCGCAGTGCCGACCCGGGCCCGGAACCACAACGGCTACCTGTTGCGGTGGGACGGGCACGGCATCCTCTTCGATCCGGGGGAGGGCACGCAGCGGCAGATGCTGCACGCCGACGTGAGCGCGAACGACATCACCTGCCTCTGCCTCAGCCACTTCCACGGCGACCACTGCCTCGGCGTGCCCGGCGTGGTCCAGCGCATCGCACGGGACGGCGTCGCGCACCGCGTCCGCGCGGTCTTCCCCGCGAGCGGCGCCGAGTACTGGCGGCGGCTCCGGCACGCGGCGGTCTTCGCCGACACCGACGTCATCGACGAGGAGCCCATCGCCGGCGGCGAGGTCCGGATCGAGCTTCCCGGGGCGCCGTTCACGCTCACCGCGCGCCGCCTGTCGCACAAGGTCGAGTCGTACGGCTACCGGCTGGAGGAGCCTGACGGCTGCACCATGCTGCCCGAGCGGCTGGCCGCCCATGGTGTGACCGGGCCGCTCGTCGGCGCCCTGCAGCGCGAGGGGACGGTGGTCACGCCGAGCGGGTGTACGGTCACCCTCGACGAGTGCGCCGTCCCGCGGCCCGGGCAGAAGGCGGCGTTCGTCATGGACACCCGCCTCTGCGACGCGATCGCACCGCTCGCCGCGGGCGCCGACCTCCTCGTCATCGAGTCGACGTTCCTCGACGCGGACGCCCGCCTGGCGGACGAGTACGGGCACCTGACCGCGGCCCAGGCGGGCAAGGTCGCCGCGGAGGCGGGCGTCCGCCGTCTCGTCCTGACGCACTTCTCCGAGCGGTACGCCGCCGCGGACCAGCCGAGGTTCGCCGAGGAGGCGGCCGCCGCGTTCGACGGCGACATCGTCCTCGCGCGCGACCTCGACCGGGTCCCGCTGCCGCCCCGCCGCCGGCTCGCGCCCGCGTCGGCCCCGGCGACGGATCCCGCCTGATCGTCGCGAGGAGCGGCCCCCGCGCGGAACGTCGGGAAAACCCTCTCCGCCTGAACGCCGCGCCGCGTCCGCGCTGCGCGTGCGGCCCCTGCGCGTCGGCGTGCGGCCGGCGCGTCAGTGGGCGGCCGGGTCCTGCGCGTACGCCGGACGGCCGCGGAACCACGCGACCGTCCGTTCGAGCCCGGTGTCCAGCGGCACCGCCTCGACGCCGGGGAAGAGGCGGCGCAGCCGGCGGTCGGCGGCCTGGGAGTCGCGGACGTCGCCGGGGCGCGGCGGAGCGTGCACCAGGTCCACCGGCCGGTCGAGCACGGCGGACAGCCGCCGCGTGAGTTCGAGGATCGACACGCGCGTGCCGAACGCCAGGTTGACCGGCCGCACGCTGGTCACCCCGCGCAGGACCGCGTCGGCGAGCACCGCCACGACGGTGCCGACGTACGTGAAGTCGCGGGTCTGCAGACCGTCGCCGTGCACGGTCAGCGGCTCACCGCGTAATGCCGCGTCGATGAAGGTGGGCACCACCGCCGCGTACGCGTGGTCCGCCGGCTGCAGGGGCCCGTACACGTTGAAGAAACGGAGGGCCAGGACCGGGAGGCCGAAGCTGGCGCCGTACGCCAGGACGTACGCCTCGGCGGCGAGCTTGCTGGCCCCGTAGGGGCTGAGCGGTCGCGTGGGCAGGTCCTCGTGCTTGGGCAGGTCCGGTACACCGCCGTACACCGAGGAGGACGAGGCGGCGACCACGTGCAGGGAGCGCCGGCGGCACGCCTCGAGGACGAGGAGCGTGCCGGTGGCGTTGGCGGCGTGGCTCGCCACCGGGGCCGCCAGCGAGCGCGGGATCGACGGGCGCGCGGCGAGGTGCACGACCGCGTCCGCGCCGGCCAGGACCTCCGACATGAGCCCCTGATCCAGGATGCTGCCCTCGACGAGCTCCGCCCCGGAACCGTCGAGGTTCTCGGCACGGCCGGTGCTGAGATCGTCCAGGGCGACGACCTCGTCGACGCCCGGTCGCGCCGTGAGCTCCCGGCACAGGTTCGCGCCGATGAAGCCGGCGCCGCCCGTGACCACGACCCTCACCGGACGGCCCTGTCGTCCTGGGACGACCACCGGTCGTCCCGCGCCTCGGCGAGCGACGCGTAGATCCCGGCGATGTCCGACACCAGCCTGCGCGGGCCGAAGCGCGCCGTCGTCCATGCCCGGGCCTCGTCGCCCATCTTGCGCCGCAGCGGCTCGTCCCGGAGCAACCGCACGACGTGGCGGGTGAGCTCGTGGGAGTCGCACCGGGCCAGCAGGCCCGTCTCGCCGTCCCGCACCACTTCGGCGACGCTCCCGACCCGCGTCGCGACGCAGGGCAGCCCGGCCAGTCCCGCCTCGATGAGCGAGACCGGCATCCCCTCGTTGTCGGACGTCAGGATCACCAGGTCGGCCGCCGCGTACACGGTCTCGACGTCCGCGCGCCAGCCCAGCACCGTGAACATGCCGTGGAAGGTCCTGGCGGCGGCCTCCGTCGCCGGCGTGGCGTCACCGCCTCCGGCGACGACGAACCGGACGGCCGGGTCCAGACGGCGCACCTGACGGGCCACGGCCACCAGCCGGTCCGGACGCTTGATCCTCGTCAGCCGGCCGACGTACGCCACGACCGGGCCGTCATCGGGGATGCCCAGCGCGCGCCGGGCCTCGGCGCGCCCGGGGAGCGGGCCGAGCGAGGTGCCGGGCGCCACCACCGCGTACTGTTCGGGACGGCCGATCCCGGCGGCGATGAGCTCGTCCCGCACCTGGGACCCGACGGCGACGAGCCGGTCCGTCATCGCGGCCGCGGTCCGCTCGGCCGTCACCACGAGCCGGGTCTTGGCGGGTGAGAAATAGCCGTGCAGCAGATGACCGTGGTAGGTGTGCACCCGCGCGGGAACGCGCGTCAGCGCCGCGGCGGTCCGGCCCAGCAGACCGGCCTTGGCGGTGTGGGTGTGCACGATGTGCGGCCGGTACCCGCGCATCTCGGCGACCAGCGCCGCGATGGCGCGGGCGTCGTCGCCCGGCCGGACCGTGCGCCCGAGGGCCGGTATCCGGTGCGGAACGACGCCGTCGCCGCGAAGGTCCAGATAGTCCGCCTCGCCCGATTCGACGGTCCCCGTGTAGAGGCGCTGGTCGAAGAGCCCGGCGTCCAGGCCGCGCATCAGCTCCACCGCCTGAAGAGCCGGGCCGCCGACGTTCATCCGGGTGATGACCCGCATTACTCTGATCCGACTGTCGGCCACCACGCCCCCCGCACCGAGAACTGATTACACAGATACATGTCCGTCGCCGGTCTCCCGAACATCCGGCTTCGCTAAAGAAAGCGGAATGGACGCCGTGCGCCACCCCGTGGAAGCGGCGGAACGGACACTCACCGCCTGGCCCGGGCTCACACCGGCGCGGACAGGATGGATCGGAGCGGCAGGTGAAGAGCGCCGTCGATCGTCGTCGCGCACGCGCGGTAGTCCTCATCCGTACGCCGATGGGGATCGGCGATGTCATCGGCGCCGGGCGCGCCGGGTGGCGTCATGCCGCGCATCAGCACCGCTTCGCGGACCAGCGACACGGCCCGGGACACGGCGCACGCGCCGATGACCCGGCCCGGATCGACGCGGCCGGCGAGCCGCGCGAACTCCAGGATCGTGAACGTCCTGGCATGAGCCTCCGGGCAGAGCGCGACCACGTCCTCCAGATGCCGGCGCTCCGCGGTGAGGACCAGGTCGGCCGTCGCCACCAGGGCGGTGGTGACCGTACGGGCGGAGAAGCCCGCCGGCCGGACGCCGAGGGAGCGGAGCAGCGCCTCGGCGCGCGGATCCATCGCGGCCCCGTCGTGACCGTGCGTTCCGGCGCTGCTCACGAGGAGACACCGGTCCGCGGGCGGACCGGCGGCGCGAATCCTGCGGCGGGTGAGCTCGGCGGCGATCGGCGACCTGCAGATGTTCGCCGTGCAGACGAACAGCAGGTGGAACCGGTCCGGGTTCGTCGCGGTCACGGCAGCCGCACCTGTGCCAGGACGGCCCGGTGGTCGCTGCGCGGCAGGCCGTACACGGCGACCCGCCGGACCGCGCAGCGGGCGTCGACCAGGATGTGATCCAGCGTGATCGGCGGAGTCCACCACGCCTTCCGGAAGGTCGGGATGAGCCCGGCGCCGGTCCGGTCGGCCGCGTCGGCGTATCCCTCTCCGAGCAGGCCGCGCAGCGGCGCGTGGTCCAGCGTGGAGTTGAAGTCGCCGGCCAGGATCCGCACGACTCCGCGGCGGGCGGCGGCGGGGACCAGGACCAGCCCGCGACGCCACTGCCCGACTCCGGCCGGGCTCATGGGACGGGCCAGATGCACGCCGAACAGGTCCACCCGGCGCCCGCCGGGCAGCCGCATCTCGGCGTGCGGCATCGCGAGCCCGATCTCGGCCACCCGGAAGGTCGGCAGCGCGCGCAGCGGGTAGCGGGCGTACAGCCCCGACCCCTGCGCGCCCGCCATCGGCATGGTGACCCGGTACGGCAGCAATCTCGCCAGTCCGGCCCGGTCGAGCCCGGCGCCCGCCTGGTCGGTGAACTCCTGCACGCTGAGGACGTCCGCCCCGGTGCGGCGTACGAGACCGACGAGCGTGTGCGGATCCGCCCGGCCGAGCCGGAGGTTGGCGGTCAGCACCCGCAGCGACGGCCCGTCGGCCGCGGGCCCGGAGTCGCCGATCGCCCGGGGTGCCACCGCGACGGCGAACGCCCCGGCGATCACCGCCGTCACGCCCAGCATCCGCCAGCGCCGGGCCGCCAGGGCGTAGATCACCGGCACGGCGGTGAACGCGGCGGCGTACGGAGTGAAGGCGAGCACGGGCACCAGCAGCCCGGCGAGGAAGGGGATC
This sequence comes from Actinoallomurus rhizosphaericola, assembly GCF_024055675.1. NCBI lineage: Bacteria > Bacillati > Actinomycetota > Actinomycetes > Streptosporangiales > Thermomonosporaceae > Actinoallomurus > Actinoallomurus rhizosphaericola. Next base: position 98,996 of record NZ_JAMXMW010000019.1, read on the forward strand.
CGGTCGGCCCCGGTCAGGCGCGCCAGCGCCCAGATCGCCAGGGTGACGACCGTCCACCGCGCCAGCACGCGCGTTACCTCGCGGGTGCGCGTTCGCGGCGTCGTGTCGGCCGGGGGCGCCGTCGCCGTTCTCAAGGATTCCCACCTCTTCCGACTTCGGTCGCGGCTGTCCGGCGACGTCACGTCACTGCTTCGTCGCGGAGAGTAGCAGAGGCCGGTGGCGATCACGCGCATGGCCGCGCACGTCGGCGGAGCGAGCGGGGTCAGCGGTCCGGGCAGCGAGGGTCCGGGCAGTCGGTCACCAGCGCCCTGGCGATCTCCTTGACCTCCGCCTGGTCCAGTGCGACGACCCGGCCGACGCCGGGCACCGATCCGCGGCTCACGGCCGAGATCGTGGTGGGCCGCAGCCCGCCCGTTTCGCGCAGGGTGAGCGCCAAGCGGATGAGGTCGTGCAGATGAGCGCCCTCGTCGATCGTGACGGCTCCGACGCCGTGCAGCAGCATCGGAACGGCGCGCAACGGGTTGAGGGCCACCCGCACTCCGGTCATCTCGCGGATCAGTGCCGTGACCAGCCGGCGCTGACGTTCGGCGTGTTCGACGTCGCCGCAGGGGCATGCCGCGGTGCGCAGGTACGCGAGAGCCCGCGCGCCGGAGAGGCGAGGGCAGGCCGCCGACGGGCCAGGGGCGCCGGCCCGTGCCGTCGTGCCGGCCCGTGCCGTCGTGCCGGTCCGTGCCGCCGCGCCGGCCTGTCCCGCCATGCCGGCCGGCGCCGGCGTGGCCGTGGCCGCCACGGGCGGGCGCGCGCAGACGCGGACCCCGCCGGCCAGGTCCACCATGCGCGCGAGACCGGTCAGGCCGATCTCCGCGTAGCGTTCGACGCCGACGTGTGTGATCGACTCGGTCGTCCGCACCAGCAGTCTGGGGCCGCCCCAGGCGAACGCGGCGCGGAGCGAGCCGGCGCCGTGCCCGGCCACCGGGGCGTAGGCGTCGGGCGGCAGGTCGACCAGCGTGGGTCTCCCTCTCGACGGCAGGTGCAGCAGAATGACGGTGTCGACCCGGCGCCGCCCCGCGCCGGGCCTCTCCGGTCCCGCCGGCGTCCGAGGTCCGTCACCGCGGCGCTCGTCGTACAGGACGATCAGCCAGTCCTGCCCCAGCCCCCACGTGGGACGGCCGGGGTAGTCCCCGATCGCGTCGACCCGGTGCGGACCCGTCTCGCCGAGGGCGCAACAGCCGACCAGCGCCACGAGGAGGACGTCGAGCACGGCGAACGGCCACCGCCCCCGGCCGTACGGGCGCCGGTGCGGCGACCACCACCTTCGCCGGGAATCCGGTGCGGCGTCCCCCCGCCCGCCGGACGCGCCGCGAGATGCGTCTTCCATGGTCCCCCCGGATGTCGGCTGCCGGATCGACGTCTACTCCTGCTACGTTCCGTAGTTATATACGTTCGCAGCGTGCGGGATCGCCATCCGAAACCGGGCGATTTCCTCTACCTCGGACAGGAGGGACCGGCGTGGGGGTGTTCCGGCGCCGCACCGATGGCGGAGGCTCCCATGACAGGTCGTCGCCCGGTCCGGGCCGTCCGGTGATCGTCGCCGGCGGCGCACGGGACGTCCGGCCACCGCCGGTCGCCGGCCTGCGGGACCTGGTGCGGCCCGCGACGGTGGTGCTTCTGCTCGTGCCGGTGAGCATGCTCGGCGCGACGTCCACTGGCGGCCGGTTCACCGTGGTGGCCGCGACCGCCGCGCTGATGCCGGTGGTCGCCACCCTGCTCGCCGTCGGGGTCCTGCCGTTCCGGCTCTCGTACCTGTGGCTCGCGCTCTTCGCCGGCCTGCTCCTCGTGAGCTTCTTCCGCCCCGTCATGACGACACGGGTGGCGCCGCCGGCGCGCCCGCGGCTCGCCGACCACCTGGACGTCCTCCGCGGCGCGGCTCCGCTCCAGCTGAGCCGTCTCGCCGACCTGGCCGGACTGCTGTGCGGGCTGGCGCTGACGGGTCTCCTCATCGCCTCGAGGCCGCATCCCCGGCAGGTCGCCCGCGCCATCGCGCTGTCCGGTACGGCCGCCGCCGCGTACGTGCTCGTCCGCGGCCAGTTCGTGCACGCGCGGCTCGCGGGGCTCGGCTGCAACCCGAACTATCTCGGCTGCCTGCTCGCGGCGCCCCTGGTGACCGCGGCCGGGCTGACGCGCTACACCCGGAACCCGAGATGGCTCCTTCCCGCGGCGCTGTGCGGCCTCGCGTTGCTGCAGACCCACTCCCGGAGCGCGTTCCTGGCGGCGGCCGTCGGCGTCACCTGCGCCGTGTTCCTCGACCGTTCGTGGCGGGCCCATGCCCTTCTCGCCGCGGGGCTCGCGGCGGGGGCGGGCGTTGCGGCGGCGACCGGGATGCTCGGCCGGCTGTCCCGGCACCTCGCGAACCTCGGGGCCGCCGACCGTACGGCCACGGACCTCCACGCGAGCAACGGACAGCGCGCCCAGGTCGCGGAACTCGCCGCGCGGGTCATCGCCGACCACCCGTTCCGTGGGATCGGGTACGCGCTGTTCCCCGCCTACGCGCAGCGGTCTCCCGGATTCGCCGTGTACCTCGGCACTCACGACGAGTACCTGCGGCTGGCCGCCGAGGCGGGCGTACCGGCCCTGCTGGTCTTCCTCGTCATCTTCGGCCTGGGCGTCCTCCGCCGGAGACCCGGCGAACTGGCGATGCCGCAGGCCGTCCTGCTGACTTACGTGGTGCTGCTCCTGTTCGCCAACCCGCTGGCGAATCCCGTGGTCGGCGTCGCGTTCTGGGGAGCGCTCGGGTGCCTGCTGGCCTGGCGGCCCCGCCGGGCGCCGGGTCCGTCGCGGCCCTCGATCGCGGTTCGCCTCGGCAGGTCCGGTGACGGGCGCGGCGGCGCGCCGGCGCCCGGACCGGCCTCGTCCAGGCAGGAGGCCGGATCCCATGCCCGGCACTGAGACGGAGGGCCGCCGGCCCGACCGGTTCGCGTTCGGCCGGAACTGGCGCTCCTTCGCGACGCTCGTCGACGACGGGAGGATCGAGGCCGCAGGCGCGTCGCTGGCCGGCGCACTCGGACGCGCCGATCTGACGGGGTGCGCCTTCCTCGACGTGGGATGCGGCAGCGGGCTGTTCTCCCTCGCGGCCCACCGACTCGGGGCACGGGTCCGCTCGTTCGACGTCGACCCGGACTCGGTGGTGGCGGCGGCCGCGCTGCGGGACCGGTTCGCCCCGGGGAGTGACTGGCCGATCGAAGAGGGGTCGATCCTCGACGAGCGCTTCACCGGGCGGCTCGGCACGTACGACGTCGTCTACGCCTGGGGGGTCCTGCACCACACCGGCGACCTGTGGGGTGCGATCGACGCGGCGTCCCGCCTGGTCGCCTCGGGCGGTCTGCTCTATCTGTCCGTGTACAACGACCAGGGGCGGCAGAGCCGGGTGTGGTGGCGGGTCAAGCGCCGCTACACCAGGTCGGGGCCGCTGATGCGCGGAGTCCTCCTGGCCGCCGGCGCCGCCTACCTCGCCCGGCGCCTCCCCCTGCGGATGCTCGGGAGGGCCGTCCGCCTGGACGCGCCGTCCCGGGCCGTACGGACGCGGGCACGGGGCATGTCCGCGCGGCACGACCTCGTCGACTGGATCGGCGGATTCCCGTTCGAGGTGGCCAGGCCGGAGGAGGTCTTCGACTTCCTGCGGTCACGCGGCTTCGCGCTGCGCCATCTGAGGACGTGCGGAGGCGGCCTCGGCTGCAACGAGTTCGTCTTCGAACGCCACCGCGGAGGCTAACGGCGTCCCGGGCGTCGCGCACGGTCGAGGAGGTCGCGGTAGAGGCGGACGTGTCGCTCGACCATGGCGTCGGCGCTCAGGTGCGCACGGGACCACGCGCGCGCCTTCGTGGCCAGGTCGGCCGCGAACGCGGGATCGCTCAGCAGCCGTTCGATGCCGTCGGCCAGCGCGTCCGGGCTGGCCGGAGGTACGAGGACGCCCCGGCCGTCGAGCAGTTCGCGGGTGCCGCCGACGTCCGTCGCGACGACCGGGCGCCCCGCGGCCATCGCCTCCATGACGGCGTTGCTCATGCCCTCCTCGAGCGAGGCCAGGACCACGACGTCGGCCCGCGCCAGCAGCCCCCGGATGTCGGTGCGCGTCCCGAGGAATCGGACGTCGATGCCCAGCCGTGCCGCCTGGTCCTCCAGCGCCGCGCGCTCGGGCCCGTCACCGGCCAGTACGAGGGTGCAGGCCGAGCCCCGTGTCCGCAGCAGGGCGACGGCGTCGAGGAGATATCGGTGGCCCTTGTACGGGAGGAGGTTGGCCACGCACAGAATGACGGGCGACATCGTGGTGATGACCGCCGCGGGCGCCGGATCGAAGGCCGGACCGGGCAGGCCGTTGCGGACCACACTGATCTTGTCGCGACGGACGAACCGGTCGCGGAGCGTGTCCTCGGCGACGACCCGGGCGTTCGCCACCAGGTGATCCGTCAGTGAGGTCGCCAGGGCGTCGGCGGCCCACAGGAGCGGGTGCCCGCGCCTGAAGTTCGCCAGGCTCCTGCGCCCGGCCACCAGCACCGGGACGCGGGCCAGCCGGGCGGCCGGAGCGGCGGTCACGTAACTGTGGAAGAGGAACGCGTGCAGCGCCTGTGGCCGGGTCCGGTGCAGGTGGCCGACCAGCCGGACGAACGCGGCGACGTTCGCGGCGGGCATGCGCCATCCGGCCGACCTGCGCCGGAAGCCGAGAGGTTCGACGGGGACGCCGAGAGCGCGGAGCCGCTCCTCCCGGGGGCCGCCCTCGAACATGACGAGGACACGCACGTCGACGCCCCGGGCCCGCAGGCCGGCGGCGAGGAGGACCACCTGCTTCTCGGTGCCTCCGAGGCCGAGCTGGCCGATCAGCAGGGACACCCGCCTGAGCCGGGTCCCGCAGGTGTCACGGGAGGCGACCAGGACCGGGCTCGGAGCATCGTTTCCAGACGTCATCGTCAACTCGCCCGAATCTCACCGGATATCGCGCATTGATTTCAGTGGACCGGCGGACGAGTATACGCAGCCGCCGGTCGAATGCGATGCGGTCACCCGCCTTCTCCGGCTCTGTGTATCGTCCGAATTCGATAAGGCTCCGCCGGACAACAATTTGTCCGATTCTGCACATGCGATGATCACCTCTTAACCGCGGTCGAGGCCGGACTGGCATATACATGAGTCATTCGGCTCCTGACCTGTGACGGCGATGATACGAAGGCGCGGCACCGATGAGCATTGCACCCTTGCGGCGCAGCGGTTGGGTCCTGGCCGACTACGCCGTGTCGGCGGCGACCAACATGCTGCTGACCGTCATGGTGGCGCGACACGTCACCCGTGCCGAATTCGGCGCATTCGCCATTCTGTACGGCTATTACGTCCTCGTCGTGGAGTTGTCGCGAGCGACGTTCAGCGAACCACTGCTCGTCCGCGCCACGGCCGCGGCGGATCCGCGACGGCAACTCGCCGACAGCGCCGGCGCCGCGGCGGTCTTCGGCGGCGTGGCCGCGCTCGTCCTCGTCGCCCTGTCCGTCGTCGTGCGCGGCGGCCTGCCGTCCCCGGTTCTGGTGCTGGCGCTCCTGCTGCCCGGTCTGCTGGTGCAGGACGCGTTGCGCATGGGGTTCGTCGCGATCGGCCGGGGGGCGAGGTCTCTGGCGAACGACCTGTTCTGGGGAACGTCACAGGCCACCGCCCTCGTACTGCTCTTCACCGTCGGCGTCGGCCTGGCGGGGGCGCTGGCGGCCTGGGCGGGGGCCGGGCTGGCCGCGGCGGTGCTCGGCATGGCCCAGGCCCGTGTCGTGCCGCGCTTCACCGCCGTACGCGGATGGATGCGTGACTACGGGAGGCTGGCCCGCCCGTACGCGATCGAGGTCGCCGTCATCGCGACCGCCACCTACGCGGGCACCCTCGCCGTGAGCGTGGTGGCGGGCGTCTCGGCCGTGGGCGCCCTGCGCGCCGGGACCACGCTGCTGGGGCCGGTCGGCCTGGTCTGCGCCGCCGGACGCACGATCGCGATCTCGGAGTGCCGGCGGGTGATCGGCGACTCACCGAACAGGCTGGTTCCGACGATGCTCGTCATCGGAGGGAGCCTGTCGGCGGTCGCCACCTGCTGGGGCCTCGTCATCCTGTCGCTGCCCCCGAGCCTGGGCGTCGCGCTGGTCGGCAGGTCGTGGTCGACCGCACGCGTCGTCCTGCCGCCGCTCGTCCTGGTCCAGCTCATCGGCGCCATCGTGATCGCGATGGGCGGGGCCATGCGGGCGCTCGAGGCGGTCCGGGAGCAGTTCACCCTGCGCGTCCTCAGCGGCGCGATGTCCTTTCTCGGCCCGATGGTCGGGGCGGCCTGCGGCGGGGCCTTCGGCGCGGCCGTCGGCCTGGCCGCGGTCAACGCCTTCGGCTGCGTCGTGACCGTGCTGGTCTTCCGGCGGTTCCGGGCCCGGTCTCGCGCGGCCGGACCTCACTCGTGCGGCGCGCCGGTCCCGGTCGTCGAGCGGGCCGAGGTGTCGTAGAAGCGCCGCGCTTCGAGCGGCTCGGGTGCCTTGACCTCGTTGAGGAGGCGGCCCGTCAGCCCCTCGACGAGCCCGATGACCTGCTGCAGGCACCAGGCGGCGCGGCGACCGCGCCCGGTCAGGAGGAAGTAGACGACGCCGCCCGCCTGACGGCCCAGGATCAGCGCCACCGTGCCCGGCCCGTAGTGCCGGCGGTAGACCCGTCCGGTTCCTCGCGCGTAGTGCCGGCACTTGACCCGGTAGAGGTGGTCCTCCGGAGTGCCGTTGTATCCCGTCTCGTAGACGAGGATCGCCGGGTCGAACAGCACCGTCCACCCTCGCCGCACCCCGCGCAGCAGGAGGTCAAGACCGGCCGTCGACTGCCATGGCGTGGGATTGCCGACGCCCAGGGTCTCATCGAAGCCCCCGACGGATCGCAGGAACTTCGCGCTGAAGAAACAGGAGGCCTCGATGGTGTTCGTCCGCACCGTCGCCTTGTTCAGAACGGTCCGGTGGCCGCCGGCGATCCGGTGGCTGCGGTATCCACCGGGGAAGATGACGGCGCCGGATACGACGCCGATGTGGTCGCCGGTGGCGAAGGCGGCGGCTGCGTTCGCCAGGGCGTCGGGAGCGAGGCGGACGTCGTCGTCGGGGAAGGCGACGATGTCGTAGTCGGGGTCGAGGGCGGCCAGTCCGGTGTTGCGGCCCAGCGAGGCGCCGCGGTCGGAGGTGATGCGGCGTAGGGGGAGTCGGTCGCGGTAGGTGTCGATGACGGTGGCGGTGTCGGTGGTGTGGCTTTGGTCGACGACGATGACCTGGGTGGGGGGCTGGGTTTGGTCGGCCAGTGAGCGCAGGAGCGTGTCCAGGTGGACGGGGCGGCCGATGGTGGCGATCACGCACGCCACGTGTAGCTGTGCGGACATGGCTTGATCATCGCCGTACGGTCTCGCGTGGCGTCGCCGCCTCGACGGTGGCAGGGGCTCTCCGGTGCGAACGGTTACCCGCCCATTGCCCGCTCGGGCGCCTGCGGTGGGCGGGCGTCACGGAAGCGCCGCGCTTCGAGCGGCTCGGGCGCGGCCGCGCCGGGCAGGACACGGCCCGTCAGGCCCTCGACCCGTCCCACGGCGCGCTGCCAGTGCCAGCGGGCCTCGTCGGTGCGTCCCGCGCCCAGGCGCAGCAGGGCGCCGCCGAGTGGGCGGAGCACGGTGCCGAGCCGTCGGCGCAGCCCGTGGTGACGCAGGTGGACCCGTCCGGTGCCGCGGGCGTAGTGGCGTGCCTTCGCCCGGCAGGCCGGCTCGTCGGGCGTGCCCTGGTGCCCTGTCTCGTACACGAGGATCGCCGGGTCGAACAGCACCGTCCACCCTCGCCGCACCCCCCGCAGCAGGAGATCCGTTCCCTCTCCCGACTGCCAGGGGGTGGGGTTGCCGACGCCCAGGGTCTCATCGAACCCGCCGACGGATCGCAGGAACGACGCCCGGACGAGAGTGGCGTTCTCGATGGCGGTCCAGACGGTCCTCTCGTCGAGCACGGTCCGGCGGGTCGGAAGCGCCCGGCGGCCGATCCGGCTGGGCGGGGAGACCAGGGCGCCGGATACGACGCCGATGTGGTCGCCGGTGGCGAAGGCGGCGGCTGCGTTCGCCAGGGCGTCGGGAGCGAGGCGGACGTCGTCGTCGGGGAAGGCGACGATGTCGTAGTCGGGGTCGAGGGCGGCCAGTCCGGTGTTGCGGCCCAGCGAGAGGCCGCGGTCGGAGGTGATGCGGCGTAGGGGGAGTCGGTCGCGGTAGGTGTCGATGACGGTGGCGGTGTCGGTGGTGTGGCTTTGGTCGACGACGATGACCTGGGTGGGGGGCTGGGTTTGGTCGGCCAGTGAGCGCAGGAGCGTGTCCAGGTGGACGGGGCGGCCGATGGTGGCGATCACGCACGCCACGTGTAGCTGTGCGGACATGGCTTGATCATCGCCGTACGGTCTCGCGTGGCGTCGCCGCCTCGACGGTGGCAGGGGCTCTCCGGTGCGAACGGTTACCCGCCCATTGCCGCCTCGCGCGCCGGGTGAGCGGCCGGACGCCCGTCCGCCGTCGGCGCGCCGTGGTCAGCCGTTCCCGCGCGTGGCGAAGACCCAGCCCCGGTTGATGACATAGCTCGTCGGAGGGCTCACCAGGATGAGCAGCGCTTGCGCGACCATGACGGGGATCCCGGCGAGCTCGACGAGGAGCGGCAGGCCGACGAGCGACGTCGCGAGGAATCCGAGGCCGACCGCGTAGAACCGCAGGAATCCTGGCAGCCACGTCCGGCCGGTGACCGGGAAGACGACCCGCCGGTACACCGGATAGACGAGCAGCGCGGTGACGAGATGACTGAACACCGCCAGCAGGAGGTACGGCATGGCCGCACCGAGGACCAGCAGGCCGATCCCGAGGAGGCCGTAGTACACACCGGCCGTGCCGGCGCCCGCCAGCAGATAGGCGACGCGCTGCCCGTGCCGCGTCGCGGGCGTCCCCCGCCGCATGAGTGCGGTCCGCGGCGTACGACGGGGCCCTGTCGCGCGCCTGTTCGGTCCGCTCACCGAACGGCGTGTTTCAGGTACCGGGCAGCGGCCGGGCCCGTGTTGACGATCAGGTCGAGGATCGTGACCTGGTGGTCGAACGGCGGATGGAGCTGGGAGTACTCCGGATAGCCGGAGTAGTCGAACCACCGGACCTCGATGCCCGCGTCCTGGAAGAGCTGTTCGTCCAGGTAGGCGCGAGCCGCCGGACCGGTCACGTACTCATCGGCGCGGGCCTTCCGGCACAGGTCGAGCACCCGCTCGGTCCTGGATCCCGCCGGGGCGTAGTCCTCGGCGCGGCTCAGATTCGCCCGGATGCCGAGCAGCGCGCAGATCCCCTCGAGGAAATGCCGGTTTATCGCCGACAGCCTGACGGACGCGCACGTGCGGTACAGCTCCTCGATGGCCGGTGCCATCTCGCCGAAACAGGGGGCCTTGCGGTATGCCTGGGTGAGGATCCGCCAGTGCCTGAGGTGCCAGTCCGGGTCGCTCACCGTGACCTCGTTGATGAGTCTGCTCAACGGGCCCCGGCTGATCGGGATCGACAGCCACCGCGCGCCCGCCTCCGTCTTGATGCGATTGCGGTTGCGCCAGTTACCCGCGGTGTACTGCACGTTGTCGAGCAGGATGAACTCGTCGACGTAGGCGATCAGATCGAAATATCCCTTCCAGGGGACATAGTTGGACTGCAGGATGGCGACTCGCTTCATGCGCTGTTTCTCTCTCGCGGAAGCCGACGGCTCTGGGCGGCTCAAGGCCGCTGGGACAGGACACCGGGAGGACACGCCGGCTCGCCGGCCGGGTCGGACCGGTTCGCCTCCGCGCGCACCACATAGGTGGGGCGGCCCATCCCGCCGGAGTGGAGCCGGCCCAGGTACTCGCCGAGGATCCCGATCGCGAGCATCTGCGCGCTGGAGAACAGCGCCACCATCGACGCCACGCTCGTGAAGCCGGCGACGGTCGTTCTCCCGGCGAAGTAGTTCCACAGCAGGACGGTGAGAAGGCAGACCCCGAAACCGCCCACCAGCAATCCGAGGTAACTCACGCATCTCAGCGGTGTCGAGCTGTAGCCGACGACCACGTTGACGGCCTGGCGCAGCAGCGCCCGCAGGGTATAGCCGGAGCGCCCCTCGGTCCGCTGATCCATGTGCACGTCGACCTCTTCGATCCGGGTGGTGCACCACGACAACGCGATGTCGAGGCACACGTACGGACCGGTCACCCCGTCCAGGCCGCTCCGCAGGAACGCCCGGAAGGCGCGGAAGGCGCTGATCGATCGCGCGCTCCGGGCGCCCAGCGGACCCGACAAAGCGATCTTCAACAGGTGTGACGAGAGGTTCCGCGCCATCCCGTGCTCGTCCTCCCGCGGGCGGCCGTAGACGAGGTCGACGTCGTCGGTGAGCGCGGCGAGCAGGCGCGGGACCTCCTCCGGCGGATGCTGCAGGTCGTCGTCCATCGTCACGATGACCTCGTGGACGGCCGCACGGACGCCGGCGATCGTGGCGTGGTGCTGACCGTAATTGCGGGCCAGCCGGATGGCGCGGACCTCGGGACGGCGCCGGGCGAGGTCCGCGGCGACCTCCCAGGTACGGTCCGGGCTGCCGTCGACCACCAGCACGACCTCGTAGCCGGCCGTCACTTCGGGCAGGACGGCGGCGAGCCGGTCGACGAGAGACGGCAAGGTTCGCGCCGATCGGTAGCATGGGACAACTACTGAAACGAACATCGATACCTCGCAGAACGCCCTCGCAGTTCTCCGCCGTCGATCTCGATTATCGCGATCACAGGTCCGCAGATCACTCGCCGGGCAAGGCGGTTTGCCGAGTCCGGAGGCTATGCGGACCGTTCGCATTCCCGCGAGGGAATCTCATGGCGAGACGAACCCGCATCCCTTACGCCAGCCGCACGACGATCGTGAAATCGTAGCCGTTGTAGTCATGCAGGAGCGCGACGTTCTTCGAGTAATGCCGCTTGCAATGATCGAAGTAGAACAGCGGGTCGCCGTAGTAGAGGTCGTCGCGCATGCGTTCCGGGTCGGAGTAGGACGTGAGCAGGTTGAAGGCGAATCCCCGAGTGCTCACCTCGGCCATCTGCGCGACCTCTTCGAGCACATACCGCTGCCATTGCGCCGGATCGAAGTCCAGTTTCATGTTGAAGGTGCCACTGGCGACGGTGTAGTCGGCCGGGATCAGGTCGGCGCGGTCGCCGACGAAGCGGACCCGGGCGTCACCGCCGTGCAGTGCCTCACCCTGCGATCGCATCGCCTCGGAGATGTCGAATCCGCAGTAGGTGAACTCGCTCCAGCGGGCCGCCAGGAACTCCGCCAGCGCCCCGTAGCCGCTCCCGTAATCGTTGACCGAGAACGGCTCGGCCCCGTCGATCACCTTGACGAGCTGCTCGAACCGGACGGTCTGCGCGGCCGGCGTGGCGAAGTCCACGCCCGCGTGCGTGGCGCCGTGCTCCTTGATCTTGTTCGCGAAGTAGGCCTCGACGTCGCGCAGCATCTCCTTCATCGGGCCTTCGCTCCCCGGGAGGCCGGGATCTTCGCCGCGGCGATCCGTGCGGAGACCCGGTGGGCCGTCAGCGAGGCCGCCCGTTTCCACGCGTTCTTGACGCCCCCGGCCCGGAGAGGAGCCCCCTCGGCGTGTTCGAGGAAGGAGTACCACGGGAGGACATCGGAGAAGTCGGTGGCGCGGTTCGCGCCGATCCACCATTCGTCGCCGAACCTGCGGCCGCTGCGGAACGCCGGCCACGCGCTCTGGTAGTGGATCCGCCACGCGTCGTGGAGGATCACGTAGCCGTGCCGTCCGATCAGGTCGGCCGCCTGGAGCACGCATCGGCGGCGCTTGCGTCCGTCGACGATGGCCAGGTCGCAGGCGAAGCCGAGCCGCGCGGGCAGCGAGATGTAGTCGTCCAGCGGCGCGAGGCGGTCCTTCTCACGCCCGGGCACCCAGGGCAGGAGCTCCCCGAAGTCATAGCCGACCGCCAGGATCCCGCCGTCGCCGAAGAATTTGCCGGTGTCGGCCTCCGCGAGCTTTTCGGCATGGGTCACGACGGCGCGATGCCGGGCGGCCAGCTCCGGTGCGACCGACGAATCGAAGTACTCCCGATGATGCTCGATCGCGAGCCACTGGTAGGGCACGCCGAGATGGTCGAGGAACCTCGTGTACCAGAGGGTGCTGCGTCCTGTTCCCCATTCGACGACTCGTAGCGGCTCGCCGTCGCGGAGGGACGCGAGCCGGTGCAGGAGCTCTTCGTAGAGGTCGGCGTCACGAACGCTCATCCACGCCTTGGGACTCTCCGTTTCGCTCCACCATGTGGTACCGGGATTCATCATGAAGGAGTCCTTTCCGTCGTGCTCGGAACGGTACCGTTCTCCTCGCGGCGCCTCCGTACGGTGACCGCTTGCCGCCTGTATGCGCGTGTCGTTCACTGGTACGTCCACGGCGAAAGCCGAAGGTCACGGCGACCCTTCTGAAATCGACGCGCTCCGGCGAATCGAGTCACATATCGTCATTCGCGGCTCTCGGCCCGCGCGCAAATGGCTCATGCATTCTCCGGTAGTGATCGGTAAAGGCGCCGACGCGACGGTTCGGTGCCCGGGCGCCGCGTGGAATCGTGTATCGCAGCGGACCGCCGGAGGGGGAGGTTGTGGACGCTTCTGCCATACGCACCACCACGGCTCTGGAAGACCGTCACTGGTGGTACCTCGAACGGCGCAGGCTCATCGCCCGCGAGGTACGGAGGCTCGGCGCCCCCGGGAAGGCGCTGGACATCGGCGCCGCCGGCGGCGGGAACACGCGGGTCCTGCGCAGCTGCGGATGGCAGGCGCTCGCCGTCGACTACAGCGAGACCGGCGTGGAGATCGCTCGCCGGCGCGGGGTGGACGCGATTCGCGCCGACGCGCGTGACCTGCCCATGGCCGACGGAAGCCACGACCTCGTCTTGGCCTTCGACGTCCTGGAGCACATCGAGGAGGACCACCTCGCGGCCGCCGAGATCGCCCGGGTGCTCCGCCCCGGAGGCACGGCGCTGATCGCGGTACCCTGCGACATGACGCTCTGGTCCGCGCACGACGAGGCCAGCGGCCATTTCCGGCGCTACGACCGGGAGACCCTCACCGATCTCATCACCGGATCGGGACTCGTGATCGACAGCATGTGGAGTTGGAACGTTCTGCTGCGTCCGGTCGTCGCGTGGCGACGGCGCTCCTCGACCGGAGGCGACGTGTTCCGGTTGCCCGCGCTCGTCAACCTGGGCCTCACGGCCGTCATCACCGCGGAACGCTATCTGCCGGTGCGGAGGCTGCCGGGGGTGTCGCTGATGCTGCGAGCACATCGCCCTCCGGCCTTCTCCCGCGAACTCGACGGGCGCGGCCGTACGTGACGCGCGGACGGCACCGCGCGTCACATGGTCGTCCAGCCGCCAACGAGGTGACCCCATGAAGGCATTGGTCCTGGCCGGAGGGCGTGGCACACGCCTGCGTCCGCTCACTCACACGTCGGCGAAGCAACTCGTGCCGGTCGCGAACCGGCCGGTGCTCTTCTACGGCCTGGACGCGATCAGAGAGGCGGGGATCACCGAGACCGCCATCGTCGTCGGGGACACGGGCAAGGAGGTACGGGCGGCGGTCGGCGACGGGACCGAGTTCGGACTGAAGGTGTCCTACATCCAGCAGGAGGCGCCGCTGGGCCTGGCGCACTGCGTCCTGATCGCCCGGGACTTCCTCGGCGAGGACGACTTCGTCATGTACCTCGGCGACAACCTGCTCATCGGCGGGATAGCGGACCTGGTGGCGGCCTTCCGATCCGGCACGTACGCCGCGCAACTGCTCCTCAGCCGGGTCGCCGAGCCGCAGTTCTACGGAGTGGCGGAGCTCGACCCCACCGGTGCCATCCGCAGCCTGCAGGAGAAGCCCGACGTACCGAGGAGCGATCTGGCCATCGTCGGCGTGTACATGTTCTCCTCCGCGGTGCACGAGGCGGTGCGCGCGATCACCCCGTCGGCCCGCGGCGAGTTGGAGATCACCGATGCGGTCCAGTGGCTGATCAACCATGACCATCCGGTGCACTCCTACCTGGTCAGCGGCTACTGGAAGGACACCGGCCGCCTGCGGGACATCCTCGAGTGCAACCGCATCGTGCTGGAACGGGTCGAGGCCCGCACCGAGGGGACCATCGGCGGGCGCACGGAGATCGAGGGACGGGTCGTCGTCCAGCCGGGCGCCGTGGTCGAGGACTCGGTGCTGCGCGGGCCGATCGTCATCGGGTCCGGAACGAAGGTGGTCCGCTCCTACGTCGGACCGTTCACGTCCATCGCGGAGGACTGTGTGATCGAGGACGCGGAGCTCGAATATTCGATCGTCCTCGGGAGTTCGACGATCCGGGGTGTTCCCCGGATCGAGCATTCACTGATCGGCCGGGACGTCGAGGTGACCGGTGCCTCGCGTGTTCCCAACGCCCACCGGCTCATGGTGGGCGATCACAGCAAGGTGCAACTACGGGCATGAGATTCCTCGTCACCGGCGGAGCCGGGTTCATCGGATCGAACTACGTTCACGCCCTGCTGAGCGGGGCCTACCCCGGCTTCGAGGACGTGACCGTCACCGTGCTGGACAAGCTGACCTACGCCGGCCGGGCGGCCAACCTGGCGTTCGCTGCGCATGATCCGGCGTTCACGTTCGTACGCGGGGACATCACGGACGGTGACCTGCTGCGGCGGCTGCTCCCCGGGCACGACGTCGTCGTCAACTTCGCCGCGGAGTCTCACGTCGACCGGTCGATACACGATGCCGCCGGCTTCGTGGACACCAATGTGGCGGGGACGCAGCGGCTGCTCCAGGCGGCCGTCGAGGCGGAGGTCCGGACGTTCCTGCAGGTCTCCACGGACGAGGTGTACGGCTCGATCGAGGAGGGATCGTGGCCCGAGACCGATCCCCTGCTGCCCAACTCGCCGTACTCCGCGTCGAAGGCGGGTGCGGACCTCCTCTGCCACGCGTACCACCGCACCTACGGGCTGGACGTGCGCGTCACGCGCTGTGCGAACAACTACGGGCCGCGTCAGTTCCCCGAGAAGGTCATTCCGCGGTTCATCACCAACCTGCTCGACGGGCGCAGGATCCCGCTGTACGGCGACGGCGGGAACGTCCGTGAATGGCTGCATGTGGACGACCACTGCCGCGCGATCCAGCTCGTCCTGCAGAAGGGCGACGCGGGCGAGACGTACAACATCGGCGGTGGCGCCGAGATGACGAATCTGGAGCTCACCGAGAGACTGCTCGCCGCGCACGATGCCGGGTGGGACATGGTCGAGTACGTCGAGGACCGCCCCGGCCACGATCGCCGCTACGCGCTGGACACGACCAAGGTCCGCGGACTCGGTTACCGGCCCGAGGTGGATTTCGACGAGGGGATCGCGGCGACCGTGCGCTGGTACGCCGACAACGAGGCCTGGTGGCGGCCGTTGATCGCACACCGGCGGAATGGGCTCGTCTAGATCTCGTAGACGGACCAGTCTCCGGCCGTGAACCGCAGCCGCGCGAGGTGCGCGAGCGCAGGGGCGGGGCCGTCGTGGCGCCGGTCGACGAAGAGCCAGCGGACGCCGTACCGATCGCGAAGCCATCGTACGGTGACGGGCGAGGGACGATGGAACGCCGCGTCGTTGTCCGCCAGCCGGCCACGGTCCCAGAACGGCACGGCGGCGTCCTCCACGTGCGTCTTCGCGGCCTCCTCCGGGGTCCTCGCCTCGTAGGACCAGCCTTCCACCAGGACGCGGCGCTCGGTGTACGCGGCCACCGAGAAGTGCTGAGCGTCGCAACGTCCGGGGTGCGACGTGGTACAGATCGAGTTGGTCGCCACCACGTCGCCGGGGCGGGAATGGTCGCGCAGCCAGCGCCCCGCCGCGATGGTGCCCGGGGTGATGACGGTCGTCGGTGACGTCTGCACGACGCCGCGCCAGGCGTCCCGCACATGAGCGGCGGTCGTCGGCAGCACGAGCCCCATGACGAACGCGGCGGCGATCGCCGGCGAAGCCGGTCGCAGGGCGAGGCGCCGGCGGCCGGCCACGGCCAACGCCGCCAGGAGGACCGCGACGGCGCAGACGAGGACGAGGAATGGGCCGACGACGCGCTGCACGGTCACGCCCGCGGCCGGCCTCGGCCCGTCGTTCAGCCAGCGGATCGTCAGGATCAGAGCCACGCCACCGCCCATGGCGGCGAGCAGCGCGCGCCGGAATCTCGCGTCCTCCCGTGGCGGGAGCACGGCCACCAGACCGTGCACCGCGACCAGGCAGAGGTACGGTGCCGCGCCGTACAGGAACTGACGCTGGGAACTACCGGGGAAACGCAGGATCAGGCCCGCCGCGGCTCCGGAGACGCCGACGCCGAGCAGCAGGAGCACGGGTGCGTCGAGCACGGCCGCCGGCCGGAAGGCGAGCATGATCAGGCCGACCCAGACACAGCCCAGCCCGAACACGCAGATCAAGACCACGGCGAGCTTGAGGGAGAATGACGGGCCCGTCGTCGCGCCGACGTCCGCGGCGACCGTGCCGAAGATCGACAGCGGGTGCACGACCAGTCCGTCGGAGGTCCCACCGAAGATCGCTATCTGCGCGAACAGCACAGCCGTCGTGACCATGACGGCGGCCACGGCGGCGGTTCGATGGAGCCGCCGCCGTACGAGCGCGGTCACGGCCAGCACACAGAGCAGGCCGCTGAGGAGGATCGGCAGGAAGACCGACTTGGAACCGAGCGTCGCGGCGAGCAGGACGGCGAACAGGACCCACGGGCCACGGGCCGCCCTCGGCCGCCGGAGAAGATCGATGAGGAGGAGGACCAGGGCGGCGAACAGCATCGCGCCGAAGGCCTGGGTGGGACTCCACCACGGGACCTCGTCCCGCAGGACGATGTCCGCTCCGAGGCCCGGCGCCCAGGGGCAGGGACTGGGGCAGCGGGCGAAGACGGCGAGCCCGAGCGCCGCCAGGCCCGGCCACCACCCGCCGGTGAGGCGTCGGGCGATCATCGCCGTCAGGACGATCGAGGCCGCCAGGACCGGCAGCAGGTAGAGGCGGTAGAGCAGGACTTCGGGCTCGATTCCCGTGGCCCAGCTGGTGGCCGCCATGTCGGCGTAGACGAACCAGTGGTAGTGCAGCGGCTCGCCGAGCACGAAGGGCGAGGCCGGCGGGACGTGGTGCTTCAGCTCGCCCAGCAGGCCGAGGTGGAACGGCATGTCGATGTAGGGCGCCGCGTATCCGGGCCAGGCCAGCCGGTGATCACGGAAGAACGACGTACCGCTCGCCATCACGGCCAGCGCGACGAACGCCGCCAGGCCCCAGGAGAACGCCGCGGGCACCCGGCCGGCACGGCCGGCCCCTCTCCAGTACGGGCGGAGCGCCGGTATGGCCACGAAGGCGATGATCGTGGCGATCGGCCACGCCGGCACGAGCAGCGGCAGCCCGGCCCAGCGCTCGGGGAGGTAGCCGAGCACGGTGATCGCGTGCCCGAGGGCGGTGCCGGCCGCCGCGTCCTCGGCGAGATGCCGTGCGCCACCGCGGAGGGCACGGACGAGGAGCGTGCCCGGCAGAGTCACGGCGAGCACCGAGAACACCCCGAACACCGCCGTCTGGCGGTGATCGACGCCGTAATGGTGGAGTACCGCCACGGTGAGCGCCAGGACCGATCCGGCGGGCGGCCAGCCCGACGACAGGGCCTCGCGGACGGAGAGCCGGGACCTCGCCCTCCTGACCTG
Source organism: Actinoallomurus rhizosphaericola (assembly GCF_024055675.1). NCBI lineage: Bacteria > Bacillati > Actinomycetota > Actinomycetes > Streptosporangiales > Thermomonosporaceae > Actinoallomurus > Actinoallomurus rhizosphaericola. The sequence goes on from NZ_JAMXMW010000019.1 coordinate 116,764, forward strand.
CCCTGTCGCGTCGCGGGCCGTCTGAACCGGTGTCAATGAAACCCCTTGTGATCTTCTCTCGGGACAAAGGCCCACCGTGGGCGTCGAACGGATCTCGCCTCCTGCCGGGGAGAGCGGGGGTGCCCGGCCTTCCCGGGCGGGTCAGCCGGGGCCGTCATACGACAGGACGCTCTCCACGACGGCGTCCACCTCGGCGTCGGACATCGCCGCGGAGAGCGGAAGCCGGACTATCCGGTCGGCCACGTTCTCGGTGGTCGGGCAACCTCCCGGAGCGATGCGCCCGTAACGCAGCCCGCCGGGCGAGGTGTGCAGGGGCTGGTAGTGGAAGACCGCCTGCACCCCCCGATCGGCGAGGTGACGCAGGAAGGCCTGACGGCTGGCCAGATCGGGCAGCAGCAGGTGGTAGAGGTGCGCCGGGTGCTCGCAGCCGGCGGGGACGAAGGGCCGCCTGATCCCGCGTTCCTCGACCCGGTCTGCGAGCCGCCGATCGTACGACGCCCAGATGCGGTGCCGTCGGCGCTGGATGTCCTCCATCGCCTCCAGCTGCGCCACGAGGAAGGCGGCCAGGAGCTCGGACGGCAGGTAGCTGGAGCCGTTCTCGACCCAGCGATACTTGTCCACCATGCCGCGGAAGAACTGACTGCGATTCGTCCCCTTCTCGCGAATGATCTCCGCGCGTTCGACCAGCCGCGGATCGTTGATGACCAGGGCGCCGCCTTCACCGCACTGAACGTTCTTCGTGGCGTGGAAGCTCTGAGTGGCCAGCGCGCCGAAGGAGCCGAGCGGGCGGCCCTTGTAACGGCCGCCGAACCCGTGCGCGTTGTCCTCGACGATCGTCAGGCCGTGCCGGTCGGCGATCGCCGTGATGGCGTCCATGTCACAGGCCACGCCCGCGTAGTGGACGACGACGATCGCCCGGGTGCGGGAGGTGATCGCCGCTTCGATCCGGCGCTCGTCCAGGTTCAGGGTGTCCGGGCGGCAGTCGGTGAACACCGGGACCGCACCGCGCAACGCCACCGAGGTGGCCGTCGATACGAAGGTGAACGACGGCATGATGACCTCATCGCCCGGCGCGAGGTCGAGCAGCAGCGCGCTCATCTCCAGCGCGTGCGTACACGAGGTCGTCAGGAGCGCGGCGGGAGCGCCGGTGACCTCGGCGATCAGGGTGTTCGCCCGCCTCGTGAACGGGCCGTCGCCCTCCAGGAGCCCGCTGGCGAGCACCGCCGTCATGTGCCGTTGTTCCGTCCCCGTGACGTACGCGCGGTTGAAGGGCACGGCCGGCGTCCCGGTCGGAGCCGTCCGGTCCGTCGTCCCGGTGGAGGTCGCCCGGTCCGTCGTCCTGCTCACGACTCGGCGCTCGTTTCCGGTGCCCGGAGCGCTCGGCGCAGGTACCAGGAGACGGCGAGGCCCCCGATGATCACCGGGAACGTCCGGCCCAGCCCCCAGTAGAAGATGCGTCCCATCTCGAGCAGCCCGATGTAGAGGACCGAGTAGAGGATCAGCGCGCCCACGTCGCCCGAGCGCAGTGCGCGGTAACAGATGCCGAGGGCGAGTCCGAGGACCGTCCACCAGATGAGCGCGCCGGCCAGGCCGTAGTCCGCGACCGCCAGAAGAAGGGATCCATTGTTGACGAATTCGAGGTTGCCGTACTGCTGCAGGACCTTCGACCACTCGTCCAGGCTGATGCCGAGGACGCTGCGGGGGTCCAGCAGCGACCCGAGTACCGGGGCGCTCCAGATGAACGGAACCGTGAAGAACGGCGCCTTCGTGTAAGGCGCGAGGCGCGCGAGGAGAATGGCCGAGTTGTTGGACGCGGTGGCGTAGTACCCGCCGAGCCGGAGCATGATGAACTCGCCGAAACCCACGTCCCCGTACTGGGGATGGCGATCGTTCCAGCTCCGGGTGAACTCGAAGACGGCGAAGACGACGGCCAGCGCCAGCGGAGCGAGTAAGGGGAGGGCGGCCCAGAACAGCTTGCGCCGGGACCGGCGCGTGGTCCCGGTCCGCGTGGCCGCGGCCAGCACCACCGCCGGGATCGCCATCTCGAACAGCGCGAGGCGCTCGGCGTTGATGAACACCCTGACCAGCGTCAGGACCGCCAGCAGTGCCAGGGACCAGTGGTGCCGCCGGCCGCTCATCCGGCGGTCGAGCAGCAGGCACACGAGCGCCAGCGGCCCGAACTGGGTCAGCGTCGTGACGCCGGGGGCGGTGGAGAAGTACACCTGTTTCTCCACGATCAGCGCGCCCTGGTCCAGGTGCATCGCGCTGATGAACTGCGCGACGCCGTATCCGCGCGACAGCGCGAGGAGCATCCAGACGGCGTACCCGGTGACGGTGAGGGCCAGGAAGACGTTGCCGGCCCGCCGGAGGATCCGCCGCTGCGCCGCGCTGGTGGTCAGCCGAGGGCCCCGGACCGGAACCCGGCCGCGGGCGAGGGACGGCACCATGGCGCCGGCCACGAAGGCGCCGAGGAGCAACAGGCTGGTCAGGGCGGTCACGGAGCCGAAGTACTTGGGAGTCCGCCACCACAGGAGGTAGTCCTCGCCGGGAGTCATCCAGGCGACGGCGAGGCACGGCAGCACCGTGAGGATCGCGGTCCAGGAGGGGTGCAGCCACCAGGCGCCATCGCGAACCCGGAGCGGACTCGGGCCGGATGCCTCGGCTTCGGTCGCCCCCGGCCGGTCACCGAGGGCGGCGAATGTTCGAGTGGTCACGGACGCTCCAGCCTTGATCGTGTCTCGTGGAACCCCGCCACGGCGACCTCCTCCGATGAGTCCGCCGGGCACGGATGGTCAGGCGGTGGGCTCGTGCGTTGCCGCGCTCGGCACCGGCTCGAGGCCGTCGGAACCCCGCGGTACCGGGCTCTCGGAGTTCCTTGCCCCGGGGACCCTGCCGGGGGAGATGTAGCGGTAGTAGCGGTCGTTGCTGCTCGGCTTCGTCATGTTCACGACGACGCCCAGGGTCTCCGCGTTCACGGCGGCGAGGCTCTCCGCCGCGGACCGCAGTTCGTCGTACTTCGTCCGTCCCGCCCGTGCGACGAGGATGACCCCGTCACAGCCGGACGCGACGACCGCCGCGTCGGCGACCGGGAGGAGCGGGGGAGAGTCGACGATGACGTAGTCGGCGTGCTCCCGCAGTTCTTCCAGGACCTGCTGCATCCTCCGCGTGCCGAGCAGTTCGCTGGGGTTCGGCGGCACCGGACCGCTGGTGACGACCTTGATCGTTGATCGTCTCTTGGCCTGCTGGACGACATCGGCGATCTTCGCCTGACCCGCCAGCACGCTCGTGAGGCCGGCTCCTTCGACGAGCCCCAGAGAGGCGGCGATCGATGAGCGCCGCAGGTCGGCGTCCACGAGGACGACGCGGGCACCGTCATCGGCGAGGGAGAACGCGACGTTCAACGCGGTGCTCGACTTGCCGTCGCCCCGGTGCGGGCTGGAGATGACGATCGTTCGCGGAGGCCGGTCGACGCCGATGAACCGCAGGTTGGTCCGGAGCTTGCGGTACGCCTCGGCGCGCTTGCCGAAGCGGTCGGTGTCGTCGGCGAGGACGTGCCTGCGCGCGGCGAATTCGCGCGGGACCTCGCCGAGCACGGCGAGACCCTTGATCCGGCTCACGTCCGCGGCCTGGCCGATCCGGGTGTCGAGGGCGTCCTTCAGCGCGCCCGCCGCGATTCCGGCGATCACGCCGAGAACGAGGCCGATGATGATGTTGAGCATCGGTTTCGGGCTGCTCGGCTCGGCCGGGACCGCGCCTGGGCGTACGACGTGGATCTGGATCGCCCAGGGCCGGCCCGCCTGTGGCCCTTCCAGGTCGGAGACCGCCTTGGCGAGATGCCGGGTCACGCTGTTGACGATGCGCGCGGCCATCACCGGGCTGGAGGCGGAGGCGCTGACGTTCAGCAGCGCGGTGTCCAGGGGCACCTCGACCGACAACCGCTTGGCGAGGGTGTCCGGCCGCATGCGCAGGCCCAGTTCCCTGAGGACCGGCTCCGTGACCGTCGGCGTGGTCACGATGTCGGCGTACGAACGGACCTTCTGCTGGCTGAGCAGCGTGCCCTGGTACGCCTGGTCGAGCCGGTCCGTCGTCTGGGAGAGGGAGAAGAAGACCGACGCCTTCGACTCGTAGGTCGGTGACTGCAGCATGGTGATGAGCTGGGCGACGACGACGCCCAGCACCGGTGCGATCGCCAGCAGCACCAGGTGCCGGCGGAGCCCACGTACCAAATCACTGATCGTCACGCGATCTCCTAGTCGATGTCCGCTGTCGACGGTGACGCGCCGACGTACCAATGAGCTCCGCGACCGATCACGCCGCCGCTCCCGGGACGAGGCCGGTGAAGACCTCCAGATGCCTTCGGGCGCATTCGGCCCACGTGAACCGCCGCGCGTTGACCTGACCCCGGGTCCGCAGGACCGAGGCGAAGGCGTCGTCGGTGAGGACGTCGCGCAGCGCCCCGGCGATGGAACCCGGACCGAGGTCGGTGATGACGCGGGCCGCGTCTCCGGTCACCTCGGGCAGCGCGCCCCGGTCGGAGGTGACGACCGGTGTGCCGCAGGCCATCGCCTCGACGACCGGGAGCCCGAACCCCTCGTGGCCCGACGGCAGTGCGAACACGGCCGCGGCCCGCATCAGCGGCGCGACGAGCTCCGCCGGAACCTGGCCGAGGTACCGCACGTGAGGGGCGTCCGCCAGCAGTCCTTCGATCGGCCCGGACCCGCGGAAGGATCCACCGGCGACGACCAGCGGGACCCCCAGCCGGCTGATCTCCGGACGGCCGACGGCCTCGACGAGCGCCGGTACGTTCTTGCGGGGATCGAGGTTGCCGAGGTACAGGACGAAGCGCTCCGGCAGGCGAAGACGATGGAGGAGCCGGCCGTCCGCGGAGCCGTCGGGATGGAAGCGCCGGGTGTCGATGCCGTGCGGGATGACGTGCAGGCGGTCCGGCGGAACGCCGAACTCCGCCTCGATCTCCCGCGCGGAATTCGCGGAGACGGTGATGACGGCGGCCGCGAGATCGGTCAGCCGGGCCACGCGCATCCGCCACGTCCGCTCCCACACGGCACGGCGCAGACCCGGAACGCGGACCGAGGGAACTCCGTGGACGGTCGCCACGATCGGTATCCGGGCGGGGAAGAGCGCCCCGGTGTCCCCGGGGTAGTGCAGCAGATCGGCCTGCCGGCGGTCCACGCCCCGGGGCCAGGCGACGCCCTCCGCGGCGGCGTAGGCGAGCGCGCGTACGACGCCCGTGCGCCCGTCACCCGGCGGGGTCATCACGTCGGCCGTCACCCCGAGGCGGGCCAGGTGGTGATAGAGCCGCTCCGCGTACGTGGTGTTGCCGCCGACGTTGCGGCTCAGGACCTTGCCGGTCAGCGCGACCCGGATACGCGGCGACGTGGCCTCGCCGGCGAGCGCGGCCCGCCGGACCGGCCTGACCGTACGGTCCGGCGCGAGTGCTGCGCGTGCGTCGCCGGCCGGTGGGACGTGGGTCATGCCGTCCGCACCTCCGTCGGCCTCCGGCTCAGCGCGGTGACGAAGTCCTTCATCTTCTCGATGAAGATCGCCTCGTCGAACCGGGCGGCGTGGTCCCGGAGGGCCCCGGGTTCGAACCGCATCCCCTCGAAACGGCGCAGCGCGTCCTTAAGGGAGTCGACGGTCTGCCGGTCGAAGAACGTCCCCGTCAGCCCCTCGACGACGGTCTCCTGCAGACCGCCCCCGTTGAACGCGATGACCGGCCGTCCGCTCGCCATGCTCTCGAGCGGGATCAGGCCGAAGTCCTCTTCGGCGCAGTGGATCAGCGCTCTGGCCCGGCGGTAGTAGCCCGCCATCTCCGTGTCGCCGACCCAGCCGGTGAACCGGGTCCTCGGGCCGGCGATCGCCCGCAGCCGGGGCAGCTCGCTGCCCGTTCCGGCGACCACCAGGGGCAGATCCAGGTCCCGGCAGGCGCGCACCGCCAGGTCGACTCGCTTGTAGGGGACCAGCCGCCCGGCGATGAGGAAGAAGTCGTCCGGCCCGTCGCTTTCGATCGAGAAACGCGACAGTTGAATGGGCGGGTGGATGACGACGGCGTTCCGGCGGTAGTACTTTTCTACCCTTTGCGCGACGAATGCCGAGTTGGCGACGAAGGCGTCGACGCGTGCGGTCGCGGCCAGATCCCACATCCTCATATGCCTGATGAAAGCGGGCATGGCCAATCGGATAACTGGGTTCAAGGGCCCGAAACCTGGATTCTTTGCATAGCGGTAGTGGTCGCTCCAATAATAACGGGTCGGCGTGTGGAGGTAGCAGATGTGCGGCGTCTCGGGGCGTGTCACGATGCCTTTCGCCTCGGCCGAGCAGCTCGAGATGACGACGTCGTAGGAGCTGAAATCGAATGATTCAAAGGCGAATGTCCGGAGAACCGGGTAGAGCTGGTGCCGGGTGGCGGCGAGCGGCCATTTCTGCAAGAACGACGTCCGCACCTGGGCCTGCGCGAACTGTGGCAGCGCCCGGGGTGCGAAGACCGACGTGTAGATCGGTGCGTCCGGGAACGCCTTGTGCAGACTCCACAGGACGCGCTCGGCCCCGCCCTGGTTGGTGAGCCAGTCGTGGACCAGTGCGACCTTCAGGCTGCTTCCCTCGCCTCGCCCGCGCGGGGCGGGAATCGCGCCGAAGTCCGGCCGGCCGTCCGACGGGGCCTCCACTTGCATTCGTGTCATCGGTTCACCCCGCTCCGCGACCGGCCAGCACGGCGCTGAGGGTGCGGGCCAGGATCCGGACGTCGAGCAGCAGCGACCAGTTGTTCACGTAGTGCAGGTCAAGGTGGATCGCGTCCTTCCACGACAGCCGAGACCTGCCGCTGACCTGCCACAACCCGGTGATGCCCGGTCGCACCCGCAGCCTGCCGTAGTCGTCCGGGTCGTAGAGGAGCACTTCGGCGTCGACCTGTGGACGCGGGCCGACGAGCGACATCTGGCCGAGTGCAACGTTCCACAACTGGGGCAGCTCGTCGAGGGACCACCGGCGCAGCCACCTGCCGAGCCGCGTGATGCGGGGATCGTCGGGAATCTTGAACAGCGGCTCGTCTCCTCGACTGTGAATGCGCAACAGTTCGGCGAGCTGCTCTGCGGCATTCACTCTCATCGAGCGGAATTTCCACATCCGAAATGGCCTGCCGTTCATGCCGATGCGTTCGTGACCGAACAGTACCGGGCCCGGACTGCTCAATAGCACCGCAATGGCGATGGCCAACATCAGCGGGGAGAATATGAGAAGCAGGAGAACGGCCAGCACTCGGTCGGCGGCGTGCTTGACGCGTCGTGCTCCGTCCCCGCTCAGCAGGCGTTTTCCGGGTGGATGGCCCGTAGCATGATAAGGCGCGTCGATGTCCGCAATGCGATCTTCGAGCCGGTCTGTCGGCGTGGCCTGACCCGGCTGTGCGCCCGGTGCGAATATGGACATTATTGTTCCCCGGCGTGAGTTGAAGAATCTCCACTCCCAGGTCCCAGGTATATCACCGCCTTGTGAATGGCCGCCCCATCTCCAAGATCAACGCTTGGTCAGTCGCACGGAAATTGTTGATCGAGGCGGCTTCGGCGAGTTGTCGCTCCGGGGGCGGACGGTGCAATGCTCTGAACCCGGCATCTCGCGGTGCTGAAATTCCGAATGCCTATCGGGGGTGTATATGTGCGGCATAGCGGGCGTGGTGTCGGCGGACCGTCCCGACCCGTGCCTCGTCCGCCGCATGTGCGATGTGCTCGCTCACCGGGGGCCGGACGGAGAGGGCTTCCACGAGGACGCCCACGCCGCGCTCGGCATGCGGAGGCTCGCCATCGTCGACGTGCCGGGCGGCGGTCAGCCGGTCTACAACGAGGACCGGACCGTGGTCGCGGTCTTCAACGGGGAGATCTACAACTTCCCCGCGCTACGGCGCGAGCTCCGCGGCCGCGGTCACCGCCTCGCCACGAACGGCGACACCGAGTGCCTCGTGCACCTGTACGAGGAGCTCGGCGACGATCTGGTCCACCGGCTCCGCGGCATGTTCGCCTTCGCGATCTGGGACGCGCGGAGGCGGCGGCTCCTCCTCGGCCGCGACCGAATGGGCAAGAAGCCCCTGTACTGGCGCACGGAGGGCGGGACGCTCTGGTTCGCCTCGGAGCTCAAGGCGCTCACGCGCGACCCCGCGATCCGCCGTGAGGTCGACCCGGTCGCGCTGCACCACTACCTGACCTATCAGTACGTACCGGCTCCCTGGTCGATCCTCCGGGGCGTGCACAAGCTGTCCCCCGGCCACCTGCTGTCCTGGCAGGACGGCGTCGCCGTGACGACGCGCTACTGGCGCGTCGACTGCACGCCCCGCGAGGTCACGTCCGAGGAGGAGGCCGCCGAAGAGATCCGCGTCCGCCTGCTGGACGCGACACGGGTCCGCATGGTGAGCGAGCGGCCGCTCGGGGCCCTCCTGTCCGGCGGGATCGACTCCTCCGCGGTCGTCGCCGCGATGGCCCGGCACTCCGCGGGGCCCGTCAAGACGTTCAGCGTCGGCTTCGACGACGAGAGCCTGGACGAACGGCGCTACGCGCGGATGCTGGCCCGGCACTACGGCACCGACCACCACGAGATGGTCGTCACCTCCTCGGCCCTGGAGGTGCTGCCCGCGCTGTCCTGGCACTACAACGAGCCGTTCGCGGACTCGTCGTCGATCCCCACCTTCCACCTCGCGCGGATGACCGGGGAGCAGGTGACGGTCGTCCTCAACGGGGACGGCGGCGACGAGCTGTTCGGCGGTTACCTGCGCTATCTGCTCATGGCCCGCGCGGGTCGCGTCCCCGGCCTGACGTTCCTGCGGGGACCGCTCGACCGGGCCGGCTCCGCGCTCGCCGCCCGCGGCGCCCCGCGTTCGGCGCTGCAGAGGGCGGGGCGGGCGATCGGGCTCCTGGGGCACCCGGCGTCGCGACGCTACGCGCGGCTGATGTCGTCCTTCACCTCCGAGCAGAAGACGGCGCTGTACTCCGGCCCGCTGCGGGCGAGCCTGGCGGACGTCGACAGCCACGGCCTGCTCGACGACGCGTTCGCCGCCTCCCGCGCCGGCTCGGTCCTGGGCCGCGTCATGGACGTCGACCTCAACACGTACCTCCCCGGCGACCTCCTCGTGAAGATGGACACCGCCACGATGGCCAACTCGCTGGAGGCGCGCTCCCCGTTCCTCGACCATCACCTCGTGGAGTGGGCCGCCGGGCTCCCGCCGCGGCTCAAGGTCCGCTCGGGAACGACGAAGTACCTGCTGAAGAAGGCCGTCGCGCCCTGGCTGCCGCCCGGGCTCGTGACCCGGCCGAAAATGGGGTTCGGCGTTCCGCTCGCGCGGTGGCTCCGCACCGATCTGGCCGACCTGTCGTGGGACGTCCTGACGGACCGCACGGCGAGGTCACGGGGGCTGTTCCGGCCGGAGGCGGTACGGGGGCTGCTGCGACGCCACGCGGGCGGACACGACCACGCCGGCCGCATCTGGGCGCTGCTGCAGTTCGAACTCTGGTGCCGGGTCTTCCTCGACCCGCCCGTACCGGGAATCGACCACGACCTCGCGTCCCGGCCGTGAACCGGCGCGGCGCCGGCCGCCCGGGCACCCGGCCGGCGCGGTGAACGACGCGGCCGGCCGGCGCGCCCGCCCCCCGGACGGTCACGGCGCCCGCACCCCGGACGGCGGGGCCACGCGGCCTCCGGGAGGCCCGGCCATCCGGACCCCGGCGGACCGGGCCACCCGCACCCCGGCGGACCGGGCCACCCGCACCCCGGCGGACCGGGCCACCCGCACGCCGGAGGACCGGGCGACGCGGACCCCGGACGGCCGGGGCGTTCGGAGCCTCGGCGGGCTGGCCGTCCGGACCCTGGGCTCCTATGGCGTCAGGTTCGTTCTGGGCGCGCTGATGAGCGTGGTCGTGAACCGGTCGCTGGGGCCCGAGGGCCGGGGCGCGTACGCGGTGCTGATCGCCGTCGCGACGGTCGCGTTGCACCTCGGCCAGCTGTCGGTCGAGGAGGCGCACGTCGCACTGTGGTCCCGGATCCGCGACGCCGCCACCGTCACCGCGAACAGCGTGCTGTTCGGCGCGGCACTCGGATGCGTCTGCGCGGTCGGCGCGGCGATCGTCGTGGTGGGGCTGGGACCCGGCGTCGTCCCGGTGCCCGGGCTCGGCCTCCTGGCCGTGGCGCTGGCCTGGATCCCCTGCGCCATGACCGAGAAGCTGCTGGCCCGCCTCATGGTGCTGAGGACGCGGATCGAGGTCAACAACCGGAGCGGACTGCTGAGCGTGGGCGTGCACTGCGCTTCGCTGGTCCTGCTGGCCGCGCTGGGCGAGGTGACGCTGGGGTGGGTGGTCGCGCTGTGGACCGTGTCCGCCGCGCTGCCCCTGGTGGTCCTCCTGCCCGCCGCCCGTCCGGCGTTGCGCCACTGCGACCTCGCGGTGGCGCGCCGGACGCTCCGTCTGGGCCTGCGCTACCACACCGGTCTGGTCTCGATGTTCCTGCTGCTGCGGGCGGACGTCCTGATCCTGGGCGCGATGACGACGACGGCCGAGGTGGGACTGTACGCCGTGGCCGTGACGCTGATGGAGCTGGGCCGGGTCCCGCCCGACGTCCTCGCGAACCTCGCCATGCCGCGGCAGCTCGAAGACGACGAGCGGGCGGCGGCCCTGTTCACCGTCCGGTCCACGAGGATCGCGGCGCTCGTCGCCGCGGGCTCCGTGGGACTGCTCTGCGCCGCCGCGCCGCTCCTGGTCCCGGCGGTGTACGGTCCGGCGTTCACGGGGGCGGTCGGTCCGCTGCTCGCGCTCGCGCCCGGCCTGTGGTCGATCGGAGCGAGCAGGCCGGTCGGCGCCTTCCTGCTCCGGCTCGACCGCCCGCTGTGGAACTCGATGACGGCGGTCGCGGCCCTCACGGTCAACGTCGCCGTGAACCTCGCGCTGATCCCGTCCTGCGGCGCCGTCGGCGCGGCGCTCGCCTCCAGCGTCGCCTACACCGTGCTCGCGGTGCTCCAGGTCCTCTGGTTCCTGCGGGTCACCCGGAGGCCGTGGAGCGACCTGCTCCCTCGGTGCTCCGACGTCCGTTTCCTGTGGGCGACGGCCTGCCGCGTCCCGTCCTGGAGGGCCGGCTGACGCGATGGCGGGACGCGCGCTCAGGTCCGCATCGCGACCGCGCGCGGCGCCGCCGGTCCGGAGCGCGCGGCCAGTTCGCGCCGCGCGTGGGCGATGGCGTCGGTGAGGATGTCGTCCAGGGAGCGTCGCGGCAGCCAGCCGGTGAGGATCCGCAGCTTGGTGGTGTCGGGGACCTTCCGCTGCATGTCCTCGAACCCCGACTCGTACGCCTGGTCGTACGGGACGAACTGGAGCGCCGACGCGCTGCCGGTCCGCGTGACGATCGTCTCGGCGAGCTCCCGAATGCTGATCTCGCGTGAGGAGCCGACGTTGTAGGTCTGCCCGACGGCGGCGGGCTCGTCCAGCAGCCGCAGCAGCGCGTCGACGACGTCGCTGACGTGAGTGAAGCAGCGGGTCTGCCGGCCGTCCCCGTACACGGTCAGCGGCTCGCCCCGCACGGCCTGCCGGACCAGCCGGGGAACGACCATGCCGTACGCGGGGCTCTGCCGCGGGCCGACCGTGTTGAACAGCCGGACGACGACCGTCGCCAGGTCGCGCTCCCGGTGATAGCAGTTGGCGAGGATCTCGTCCACGGCCTTCGCCGTGCTGTACGCCCAGCGCACGATGGACGGGGGCCCGAGGATCCGGTCCGCGGTCTCCCGCAGGGGACCCGAGGAGTTCTTCCCGTAGATGTCCGACGTGCTGGTCATCAGCACCTTGCGGCGGTACCGGTGCGCCGCCTCGATCACGATCTGCGACCCCCGGATGTTGGTGATCAGTGACCGCAGGGGTTCGTCGACCACCAGCCGTACGCCGACGGCCGCCGCCATGTGGACCACGGCGTCGCACTGGTTCATGAGTTCGTCGACGACGAGGTCGTCGAGGACCGACCCGTGGACGAAGCGGAAGCCCGCGTTCTTCGCCGCCTCGCCCAGGTTGGCGGGGCTTCCCGTCGCCAGGTTGTCGAGGGCGATGACGGAGTCGCCGCGGGCCAGCAGCGCGTCGACGAGGTGCGACCCGATGAAGCCCGCCCCGCCCGTCACCAGGTATGTCATCCTGCAGCCTTCCGGCATGCCGCGCCTCCCGGGCTCCGTGAGCGTCGCCGCGGATCGGATGGCCGAACCGCGAACGGCCTGGGGTGGCGGGAAGTCCGTTCCCCGCCGCCCCAGGCCGGCCGATGACCGTGTGCCGTCACCGCTGCGGAAGACGGTCGAACACTCGCGTCAGGAGCAGCCCGGCACGCTGCCGACCGGCCTGCAGTTGTTGGGAGCGTTCCTGATGACCAGGCTGTCGTCGAGCAGCACCGGACCGGCCTCCTGGTCGCGGTAGATGCCGCCGCCGTCGCTCGCGCGGTTGTCCTCGACAAGGGTGCGCACGAGCCTGGCGCGCCCGCCGACGCCGTTCAGCAGGCCGCCACCATGGATCTTGGCGGTGTTCTCGTCGAGCGTCGTACGGAAGAAGGTCGCCGATCCGCCCAGTTCGTTGTAGACGCCGCCGCCGCTGCTGTTGGCGCTGTTGCGGCTCAGCCGGCTGAAGTCCACGGAGAGACGGCCGTCGCTGTAAATCGCGGCGCCGCCGCCACCCGAACCGTTCGGATGAACGGTCGTATTGTCGGTGATCAGGGTGTAGGAGACCACCGCCGTGCCGCTGTCGTTGCTGAGCCCCGCGCCGTTGTCCGCCGTGTTGTTCCGCAGGGTGACCTGGAACAGGTGAAGGGTGCCGCGTGCGCTGAGGATGCCTCCGCCGGTGAAGTCCCCGGAGTCGCCGCCCTCGACGAAGATCCCTCTGATCGTCAGCTGGGCGCCGGTGAAGACCTCGAACAGGCGGAACTTGGGGCCTCCGGTACGCCGGATGTGCGTGGAGGGCCCACCGATGATGGTGATCTCGCCCTTGATGATCGGCAGCGCGTCTCCGCCGCGTGTCCCCGTCTCCGCTGGGGCGGTGAAGTCGTAGTTGCAGTTCGCGGACAGCCGGATTACGCCGCGACCGTCCGCGTTGACTTGTTTGACCGCCTCCACCAGGCCCGACGCCCCGCCCGTAGGTCCGCTGCACGGCACCGTCACGACGGGCTGTGCGTAGGCCGAGGGCGGCGATGCCGCCGCTACTCCCGCCCCCATCAGCGTGGCAGCCGCTATGCTGCCAGCCGTTCTAGCGAATGAACCCATGAGGCTCCCCCCGAACAGAATGGACATTCCTCTTGTCGGTGATGAATTGTCCTCGCGGCACCGCCGACATCGGATAGAGAAACATCGCGCAGGCCATCACACCGCATCAGGGCATCGCGGATTTCCGGTTCTTTGCCGCCGCGGACCACTTTTTAAGTGGCCCTCGATTCGGTGGCCGGAGGATAGCGCCCTGAATACGCGGAAAACGCGTGAGGGGCCGGGGGACCCGGGTGACGGTCCGGCGGGAGGCCCGGACAGTGGTCCGCCGGGGACCCCGAAAGGGTCCCCGGCGGACCGGAGCGGAACGTCAGCCCTGCGGGAGGGTCAGCCCTGCGGGAGGGCCGGCTTGCCGGGAGACCAGAGCCAGGTCTTGAAGAACCCGCTCAGGTCCTGGCCGGAGATCTTCTGGGCGAGCGTGGTGAACTGGTCGGTGGTGGCGTTGCCGTGGCGGTGCTGGGCGGCCCAGGTGCGCAGCAGGGTGAAGAAGGCGTCGTCACCGATCTTCTCCCGGAGGAACTCCAGCACCATGCCGCCGCCGCTGTAGACCCGGTCGTGGAACATGGTGTCCCGCTTCGGGTCGGCGATCACGACGTTCCACCAGCTGTCCGTCGCCGAGTGGCCGTTGTAGGTGGCGAGGGCCTGGTCGTGCACCGTCCGGCCGCCGTGCTTCTCGGCCCAGTACCACTGCGAGAACGTCGCGAAGCTCTCGTTCAGCCAGACGTTGTTCCAGGTCTGCACCGAGACGCTGTCCCCGAACCACTGGTGCGCCAGTTCGTGCGCGATGGTGTTCGTGCTGCGCACGTCGGAGTACAGCGGCCGGGTCTGGGTCTCCAGCGAGAAGCCGATCGCCTGCCCGTTGTACGTCGCCAGGTCGGCGATCGCGCCGGTCGAGTCGAACGGGAACTTCCCGTACAGCTGATCCCACAGGTCCGTGGCCTCGGCGGTGGTGTCCCAGAAGAACGTCATCGGGTCCGGGTGGTTCGGGTCGCGGCCCACGAGCTTCGGGTCGACGGCGACCGTCTCGGGGATGCCGAGCGGGGTCTTGCCGTTCTTGAAGGTCCACTTGCCGATGTCGGCGGTGGCGAGGTAGGTCGCCATCGGGTTCTTCTCGTCCCAGACGAAGGTGCTCTGGTCGCCCTTCGTGCGCTGGGACACGAGCCGCCCGTTCGCGATCACGCCGAGGTCCTTGGGCACCGTCACCTTGAAGGTGAAGGCGGCCTTGTCGGACGGGTGGTCGTTACTCGGGAACCACGTCGACGCGGCGTTCGGCTCGTCGCCCATGAACGCCCCGTCGTCGGTGTGGACGAAGCCGTACGGGGAGCCGAACACGACCGGCGAGCCCACGATCGTCTGCGGCACGCCGCCGTACGTCACGGTGACGGTGAAGCGCCGGTTCTTCCGCAGGCCGCTCTTCGGCGTGATCACCAGTTCCTGGCCGTCCCGGGTGAACTCCGCCTTGTGGCTGTTCACCGTGACCTTGGAGACCGTCAGCTGCTGCAGGTCCAGGTCGAAGCGGGACAGGTCCTGGGTGGCGCGCGCCGTCATGGTGACGACGCCGTCGAGCCGCTTGGTCGAGGGGTCGTACTTCAGGTCGAGGCCGTAGTGCAGGGCGTCGTACCCGCCGTTGCCCTCCAGCGGGAAGTACGGGTCGCCGATGCCCGGGGCGCCGGGGGAGAAGTGAGGCCGTGCCGCGGCGGACGCGGCGGGGGAGATGGCCGCCACGGAGGCGAGGGTCGCGCCGACGGCCACCAGCCGGGATGTTCTGCGCATGTGGGGGGTTTCCTTGTGCAGAAATCGAGTGGACCTTGCGACTCTGGCGTACGCGCCGCGGGATTGTCCAGACTTTCAGCACCGAAAGTGGCAGACGGTCGTGATCCCGCAGTTCAGCGGAGGAAATCCCGGAGTTCGGGAGAGAACACGCGGTGGCCCCCGGAGTCACCGGGGGCCACCACGCCGATCTGGGGAGGCGGTTCTCAGTGCGCGGCGGCGAACTGCTCCTCTTCGGTGGATCCCTTGAGCGCCACGGTCGAGGAGTCCGGCGAGACCGCCGTGCTGACCAGGTCGAAGTACCCGGTGCCGACCTCACGCTGGTGCTTGGTGGCGGTGTAGCCGTCCCTTTCCGCGGCGAACTCCGCCTCCTGCAGCTCCACGTAGGACGTCATGCCGTCCTCCGCGTAGCCCTTGGCGAGGTGGAACATCGAGTAGTTGAGCGAGTGGAAGCCGGCCAGGGTGATGAACTGGAACTTGTACCCCATGTGCCCGAGCTCGCGCTGGAACTTGGCGATCGTGGAGTCGTCCAGGTGCTTCTTCCAGTTGAACGACGGAGAGCAGTTGTAGGCCAGCATCTGGTCGGGGTACTCCGCCTTGATCGCCTCGGCGAAGCGCCGCGCCACGTCCAGGTCGGGCGTGCCGGTCTCCATCCACAGCAGATCCGAGTGCGGGGAGTACGCCAGGCCACGGGCGATGCACGCCTCGATGCCGTTCCGCACGCGGTAGAACCCCTCCGCGGTGCGGTCGCCGGTCGTGAACCGCCGGTCGCGTTCGTCCACGTCGCTCGTCAGCAGCGTCGCGGCCTGGGCGTCGGTCCGCGCGATGATCAGGGACGGGACGCCGGCGACGTCCGCGGCGAGGCGGGCGGCGTTCAGCGTCTTGATGTGCTGGCCGGTCGGGATGAGCACCTTCCCGCCGAGGTGGCCGCACTTCTTCTCCGACGCGAGCTGGTCCTCCCAGTGCACCCCCGCGGCGCCGGCGGCGATCATGGCCTTCATCAGCTCATAGGCGTTCAGCACCCCGCCGAAGCCGGCCTCGGCGTCGGCGACGATCGGCGCGAGCCAGTGCGGAGCGGACTCGTCGCCCTCGGCCCAGGTGATCTGGTCGGCGCGCAGCAGCGCGTTGTTGATGCGGCGCACGACGGAGGGGACGGAGTTGGCCGGGTAGAGGCTCTGGTCGGGGTACGTGTGCCCGCTGAGGTTCGCGTCCGCCGCCACCTGCCAGCCGGACAGGTAGATCGCCTTCAGGCCCGCCCGCACC
Organism: Actinoallomurus rhizosphaericola; assembly: GCF_024055675.1. NCBI lineage: Bacteria > Bacillati > Actinomycetota > Actinomycetes > Streptosporangiales > Thermomonosporaceae > Actinoallomurus > Actinoallomurus rhizosphaericola. The sequence continues at coordinate 133,061 of NZ_JAMXMW010000019.1, forward strand.
TGCTGGACGGCCTGGTTTCCGGTCAGCGCGCCGAGCGCGTTGACGTACGCGCCCTCGTGGAGCAGCGTCCACAGACGCTCCGCGCCGAGGCGGGCGAGCGTGTGCTCCTCCTGCACCGAGCCGCGAAGGCGGATGACGTCCTCGGCCGTGTAGGTCCGCTCGACGCCGGCCCACCGCGGGTCGGTCTTCCACTGACGCTGCAGCTCTTCGGCTGCTCCCTTGAGGCGACGGTCGCTCATGGATACTGCCCTCCTTTGTCGTCCCCTGGGTGCTTGTGTCCTACTCTCTGGCTTCGGAGGCGCGTAGTGAACCGGTCAGTAACAAGAAGAAGCGCATAAATTTCGCTAGGATGAAGCTGTGACGGGCTTTCAAAAAGAAGAAGCGCTGAACTTGACGAATGGTCTAGACCTCGTGACGTTCGGCCAGCGGCTTCGGCACCTCCGCCGCGCACGGGGCTACACCCTCTCTGAGCTGGGAGAACGCGTGGGCCGGGCACCCTCCCAGCTGTCCCTCCTGGAGAACGGCCGGCGCGAACCGAAGCTGTCACTGCTCCAGGCGCTCGCCTCCGCGCTCGAGGTCCCCGTCGAGGAACTTCTCCGCAAACAGCCGCCGAACCGGCGTGCCCAGCTCGAGATCGCCCTGGAGGAGGCCCAGCGCGACCCCGTCTACCGCGCGCTCGGCCTGCCGCACCTGAAGGTCGGCAAGCGGGTGCCCAACGACGTCCTGGAGCACGTGCTCGCGCTGTACGACGAGGTGAAGCGGAGCCGTACGAAGCCGACCGCCAGCCCCGAGGACGCCCGCAAGGCCAACGCCGAGCTGCGCCGCCAGATGCACGAGCGGGGCAACTACTTCGGCGAGATCGAGCGGGTCGCGGCCAAGTCCCTGGAGGCCGCCGGCTACCGCGGCGGCGCGCTCTCCCAGGGCATGCTGCTGTCGCTCGTCACCCACTTCGGCTTCACCCTGCGGTACGTCCAGGACCTGCCGCGCTCGGTCCGGTCCGTCACCGACCTGCGCAACCGCCGCATCTACCTGGAACGCGAGCAGCTCGGCATGCACACGCCGCGTACGATCCTGCTGCAGACGCTCGGCCACATCGCGCTCGAGCACGCCGTGCCGAGGGACTTCGCCGACTTCCTCCGGCAGCGGGTCGAGGCCAACTACTACGCCGCCGCCACGCTGCTGCCGGAGCGCACGGTCGTGCCGTACCTCCAGGAGGCCAAGGCCGACCGTGAGCTGTCGATCGAGGACCTGTGCGACGTGTTCTCCGTCTCCTACGAGATGGCCGCGCACCGGTTCACCAACCTGGCGACCCACCATCTCGACCTGCCGGTGCACTTCACGAAGAACGACGAGAGCGGCACGATCTACAAGGCGTACGCCAACGACGGGCTGATCTTTCCCGCCGACGAGCACGGCGCGATCGAGGGCCAGCGGATGTGCCGCCAGTGGGCCGGGCGGCGGGTCTTCGGCGCCGACGACCGGTTCTCGGTCTACTACCAGTACACCGACACGCCCACCGGCACGTACTGGTGCCTGTCGCACATCGACCCCAGCCACGAGCGGGACTTCGCGATCACGCTCGGCGTCCCGTTCGAGCACTCCCGGTGGTTCCGCGGCCGGGACACCAACCGTCGCGTCAGGTCCGCCTGCCCGGACGGTGACTGCTGCCAGCGGCCTCCGGCCGAGCTGGCCCGCCGCTGGCAGGGGCACGCCTGGCCCTCGGCGCGCGCCCACTCCCACGTCCTCGCCGTCCTGCCGCCCGGCGCGTTCCCCGGCGTGGACGAGGCGGACGTCTACGCGTTCCTGGAGCAGCACGGCGAGACGTGACGCTCCAGGTTTCCCCTCACTGTGATGCCGGCGAAACGAGGGTGAAACGCTGGCGGGTGTCAATGGGCCCGGAGTGCTGACGCAGGAGAGGGGACGATGAGGTGCTGCCCCAGGTACAGGCGTGGCTGCGCAACCGCATGAGCTCCGCGGCGGACTGGCCGGTGGACCGGCTCCTGGCCGCCAAGGGCGAGACGACGGTGAGCGTCGTGCTGCCCGCCCGGAACGAACGCGCGACGGTCGGCGAGATCGTCGCGACGATACGGCGGGATCTCGTCGAGCGAGCCCCGCTCGTCGACGAGATCCTCGTCATCGACTCCCGGTCCGTCGACGACACCGCCGAGGTCGCGGCGGCCGCTGGCGCGCGCGTCGTCGCCCAGGACGCCGTGCTCCCGGAGCTGCCCCCGCTGTCCGGCAAGGGGGAGGCGCTGTGGAAGTCGCTGCACGCCGCGCGCGGCGACGTCCTGGTCTTCGTCGACGCGGACCTGCGGAACTTCTCGTCCTCGTTCGTCACCGGCCTGCTCGGCCCGCTGCTCACCGACCCGTCCGTGGCCTACGTCAAGGCCTGCTACGACCGCCCGCTGAACACCGGCGGCGTGTCCGTCCCGGGCGGCGGCGGCCGGGTGACCGAGCTGGTCGCCCGCCCGCTGATCAACATGCACTGGCCGCTGCTGGCCGGGTTCGTCCAGCCGCTGGGCGGTGAGTACGCCGGACGGCGGACCCTTCTCGAACGCGTCCCGTTCGTCACCGGGTACGGCGTCGAGCTCGGCCTGCTCATCGACGTGCTGGAGGCCGTCGGCCTGGACGCGATGGCCCAGGTCGACCTCGGCACCCGCGAGCACAGCCATCAGTCGTCCGAGGCGCTCGGCGGCATGGCGGGCCAGATCATGCAGACCGCGTGGTCCCGGCTCGACCGGCAGGGCCGGATCGTGCCGCTCGAACCGCCGTCGACCGTGCTGACGCAGTTCCGGCGCGACGGCGACGGTCACCAGGTGCGAATCCGCGACGTCTCGGTCGGCGAACGCCCGCCGATGGCCGAGATCCGTTCCTACAGCGACTCGGCCGCCTGACAGCCGCACGCGGACGGGCGGTGGCCCCGTCGCCGAGAGAGCCGTGCTCGGACGGGCGGCGACCACGCCGGGCACGGATGTGGATGTCACCGTGCCCGGCAGGTCCCGGGGGGTCAGAGGCAGATGCTGCCCTTGCTGCTCATCGTGAGGACACCGCAGGCCAGCTCCTCCTGGACCGCCACCTCACTCTGCAAACGCAGGACCTCTTCCACGCCGACCACTCCTTTCCATCGATGCGGGAACAACGGCGACCCTCGACCCGGCCGAGTGCCCGTCGAGGGTGTCAAGGGGAGCAGGCGCGGGATCCGTCAGGCGGCACAGGGCGAACAGGATCCCGGCGGACCCGGACCACAGGTCGGCGGACAGCCGCTGTCCCGGCTCACCGAGCCAGCCGACGCCGTCCTCACGGGGGATCGCGGACCGGAACAGGCCACGGGCGCTGATGAGCGCGGCGTCGATGAGCTCGGGCCGGCCCAGCCGCCGTCCCGCGTCCGCCAGCGTCACGGCGAGACCCGCCAGGCCGGGGAACAATCCGGGGAACACGGCGAAGCGGGCCGTGCACGCGCGCAGGCAGCGCTCCAGCGTGTCCGCCGCGCCGAGATCTCCGTCGCCGACCACGTCGAACTCCGCGTCCGGACGGCACGCCAGGTAGCGGGACAGCACCGCGGCGTATCCCGCGCTGCCGCCGAACAGGTACGGATAGACGCGGCGGTCGTCGTGGGAGAGCCTGAAGCCGAGACCGTCCACCGGGATCGGCTCGGCATAGGCCAGCTCCTCCCGGAGCAGTCGCATGCCGCGGGCGAACGGCCGGGAGTCCCCGGTACGGCGGTACAGGGCGTACAGCGCCAGCGCCACGCCGGTGCGCCCGCCGACGAGCCCGGACCGGTTGGTCCGGCTCAACCGGGAGGTGAGCTCGTCGCCGTCGGGAACGCGTTCGAGCAGCCGCCGGGCGAGGTCCAACCACCGCTGCTCGCCGGTGCGGCCGTGGTGGACCAGCAGGCCGAGCGCGGTACCGGCCCCGCCGGCGCCGAGGGTCGCGACCGTGTCGTTCAGCGGATGGGCCGCCGCGGAGGCGAGCAGTGAGCCGGCCGCCTCGGACTCCCCGAGCCCGGCGAGCACGCAGGCGATGCCCGCCGTGCCGTACAGCAGTCCGGGAGCGCCGGTCTCCGCAGCGGCCAGCGTCTCGTCCCGGAGCCGGCGGACCACCTGGGGGTCGCAGGGACGACCGGCGTGGTGCAGGGCGTACAGCACACCGGCGGTCCCGGCGGCCACGGCGCGGGTGCCGGTCTGATGCCCCAACGGATTCGTCGGATAGACCCGTACGGGATGATCCGGTTCAGCCGTCGCCTCCAGCGCGTCCGCGGTCCGGTCGGCCAGCCGGCGCAGCGCGGCGACGGTGTCCTCGCGCACGGCCCGCGGCGTGGGCAGCCGAATGTCTTCACGACTCCGGGAGGCGAGCGGGCGAGGCTCTTCGCGTACGGTCGGCGGCGTGGGCGGGCGAGGATCCTGCCGTACGGCCCCGGGCACCGGCGGGGGAGGGGCCTCGGGCCGGTCGTGGCAGCGGGTGGCCCACTGCCACAGCCTCGGGGGGACCGGCGCGAGCTCGGTGAGGTCGGCGTACAGATGGTCGAGGGCCCGCGGGTGCCGTTCGGCGACCTCGTGCAGGGGGAACAGGAGCAACAGCGCCAGGGCGGCCAGCCCGAAGCGATCGAGTTCGCGCGGATCGCGCTCGACCGCGGACCGTGGATCCGGATGCAGGTAGCCGGGAGTGCCCATGATCCTCCGGACGTCCCCGGTGCGTTGCACCGCCTCGAAGTCGACCAGCCGGGGCCGATCGTCGTCGTCGACGAGCACGTTGGTCGGGCTCAGGTCGACGAAGACGTGGCCCAGTTCATGCAGGCGCTCCAGCTGCGCGTCGAGCCGGTCGAGCAGGGCCAGGCAGCGGTGGTGATACTCGGCGAACGCCGCGGCGTCCGGCCCGATGCGCACCGCGGGGTTGTTCAGCACCATCCACCGGTACAGCGGGACGCCGGGGGCGAACTCGGTGACGAGGTACCTGTGCTCCCAGTGGCGGAACAGCTCGACGGGCCGCGGGCACAGGCCGGGCTCGCGGCCGTGGATCGCGCGCAGGGTCAGGTACTCGGCGTTCAGTCGTGTCTTCGCGTCGGCGCCGTCCGGGGTGTACCCGTTGTGCGCCCGCGCCTCCTTCACGAAGACCTGCTCGCCGTCCGGGGAGCGGAAGCGGTAGGCGCCACCGGCGTTGCCGTGCCGGATCACGGCCTCGAAGGTGTAGCCGTGCAGCGTGACCGGGCCGGTCGCGGCCTCGGGGGCGGCCGTACGGAACGGGTCGGCGACGCCGGGCGGCAGATGGAACGCCGGCCGGCGTTCGTCATCGATCTCCCGGCCGTCCGGTCCGGCCATGGTGGGGACCTGATTGCCGTCCGCGTCGACCCGCAGACGACCGCGGAACGCCCCGTAACGGTAGGAGACGCACTCGCTCGCGCCGAAACGGCGATCGGAGAGCACGAAAGGTCCGCTGATCCCGGTCAGATCCCCGGCCAGCCGGGTTAAGAGCGACCGCGCGCACTGCTCGGTGGGCGGGTAGAGGGTGCAGAACTTGCCGCTCTGCACGCGGTTCGCGTGCTTGCCGTGCGCGTGCAGGAACATCTCGCGTCCGGCCAGGTGCTTGAAGGGGACTCCCGCCTCGGCGCAGGCCGTCGCCACCACCGTCAGCACCGACTGCGCGTTCGGCAGGGAGCTGGACACGTGGATCTTCCAGCCCTGATCGGGGAGTTGCAGGCCGGCCGGCCCCCAGTGGGTCCACGCGCCCGAGTCCTGGCGCGTCCATCCGGCGGGCATGGGGCCGGCGTGGTAGCGCGGACCGGGATCGGCGGTGTCCCAGGGTTCGTAGTGATCCTGATCGGCGATCAGGAAGGACATGTCCACTGCCACCTGGCCACTCCTGACCGGTCGAGTCCGGGCGGATAGAGGCGACGGCGCAGGTTCCCGTCAGGGCAGGTCAACGGGATGATTTGCGCGCGTCTGACCGAGTATCACCCACCGATAGGTGAAATCGACGGATGTGTCCGCCTCTGGCCGTGCTGCCGGGAATGAGGCTGGGGAGGGCGGCGGGGCGGGAGGATCAGCCCGGGGAGGGAGGCGCCAGGATCCCGCCGAAGGTCGGGTCCGGGTTGGCGCTCGCCGCCGTGCCGGTCGTCTTCGTCCTCTTCGCCGCGGTGGGGGCGGAGCCGCTGCCGTACGCGTCCGCCGGCGGCGGCACCACGTCGAAGTGCGTCGTGGCCTCCGTCAGCCCGGACAGGTCCAGCCCGATCTTGCTGAGCGGGGCGCCCAGCGCGTTCAGCGGCTTGAGCAGCGTCTCACACTGCTTGGGCGGGGCGCCGAGGGAGTACGCCAGCGAGCACAGCCACATCGCGATGTTCTGCGACTGCATGAGGTTCAGCCGGGAGTGCAGCGTGCCGTCCTGGTAGTCGTAGACCGACATCGCGTTGGTGGCCGCGACCGGTGCCTTGTCGAGGAAGTTCTGCAGGGCCTGCTTCTCCTTGACGAGGATGCCGGTCACCTGGGCGAGTCCCTGGACGTTCGCCGCGATCTGCGTCTTGTTCTGCTTGACGAACGCCGAGACCTCCTGCAGCGCGACCGTCAGGCTCTTCAGCGCCGCCGTCAGCTCGGTCCGCTCCGCGTTCAGGGTGCCGGAGACGGTCGCGAGGTTCTCGGAGAAGGCCCGGATCTGCCGGTCGCTCGCGGCCATCGCCTGCGTGATCTTGGCGAGGTTGCGCACGGTCTGGCTGGCGTCGCTCCGGTTGTCGGCGAGGATCCGGCTGACCTCGGACAGGTCCTGCAGCGTCTGCTTGAAATCCTCACCCTGCCCGTCGAGGGTCTGCGCGCTGGACTTCAGCAGCCGCGACAGCGCGCCGTTGGCGTTGGCGCCCTGGGGGCCGAGCGCCTTGGCCAGGTCGTTGACCGACTGGTTCGCGTCGTCCAGCTCGACCGGCACGGCCGTGCTGGACAGCGGCAGCGTGGCGCCGTTCTTCAGGGCCGCCCCGCCGCGGTAGACCGGCGTGAACTGGATGTAGCGGTCGGCGACGAGGGACGGGACGATGATGACGGCCTGGGCGTTCGCCGGGATCTTGCGCTTGGCGTCGTAGGCCATCCCGACCTCGACCATGTTGCCCTTGGGGATCACGCGGGTGACCTTGCCGACCTTCACACCGAGCACGCGGACCTCGGTGCCGCGGTAGACGCCCGTGGCGCGCTCGAAATAGGCGGTGACGTGGGTCTGCTCGCCGCCGGGCCAGAAGACGGCGACCAGGGCGGCGACGAGGACGACGGCCAGAACGGCCGCGCCGTAGGCCAGCACGCGGGTGGGGCGGGAATCCCGACGGCGGGGGGAACCGGGCGAACCCACACAGACTCCCGTTCTTCCGGGGCGATCAGGACACGAGGCGCGGATCGCGAAATAAGTTACCTCTTACCTCGCCGGGAGCGTACCGCTCGTTACAGCCTCGTGACTCTCATCGCATCAAGTCAACCTTCTCTGGGTCGTATTGTGACACTGACCACCCTGTTACCGGCGGTAGCACCTCGGCCGCTAGGGTGAAAGCAGACAACGGGTCCAATAGCGTGCCCGCCGCCCGTGGCCGGCCGTGAACGGAGGAAACATGTCGGACGACGGCACCCCGGCCTTCTCGCTGGAGCTGAACGAGGACGTTCGGGCGGTGCAGGAGTGGGTCCACGAGTTCGCCAAGGACGTCATCCGCCCTGCGGGCCAGGAATGGGACGAGCGCGAGGAGACGCCCTGGCCCATCCTCCAGGAGGCCGCCAAGATCGGGCTGTACTCGCTCGACTTCTTCGCCGGCCAGTGGATGGAGCCGTCCGGGCTCGGCATCCCGGTGGCGTTCGAGGAGCTGTTCTGGGGTGACGCCGGCATCGGCCTGTCACTCGTCGGCTCCGGCCTCGCGGCCGTCTCCGTCGCCGCGACCGGCACGCACGAGCAGATCGGCGAGTGGGTGCCGCAGATGTTCGGCACCGCCGACGACATCAAGCTCGGCGCGTTCTGCGCCTCAGAGCCCGACGCCGGATCCGACGTTGGCTCCATCCGCACCCGCGCGGAGTACGACGAGGCCAAGGACGAGTGGGTGATCAACGGCACCAAGACGTGGGCGACGAACGGCGGCATCGCCAACGTCCACGTGGTCGTGGCCTCCGTCGACCCCGAACTCGGCACCCGCGGCCAGGCCAGCTTCATCGTGCCGCCCGGCACCCCCGGCCTGTCCCAGGGCCAGAAGTTCAAGAAGCACGGCATCCGCGCCTCCCACACCGCCGAGGTCATCCTCGACAACGTCCGGGTCCCCGGCTCCTGCCTCGTCGGCGGCAAGGAGAAGCTCGACGAGCGGCTCGCCCGCGTCCGCGAGGGCAAGCGCGCCGCCGGCCAGGCCGCCCTGCGCACCTTCGAGGCGTCCCGCCCGACCGTCGGCGCCATGGCCGTCGGCATCGCCCGCGCCGCGTACGAATACGCTCTGGACTACGCCCGCGAGCGCGAGCAGTTCGGCAAGAAGATCGGTGACTTCCAGGCCATCGCCTTCAAGCTCGCCGACATGAAGACCCAGATCGACGCGTCCCGCCTTCTGGTCTGGCGCGCCGCGTGGATGGCGCGCAACGGCAAGGAGTTCTCCAGCGCCGAGGGCTCGATGGCCAAGCTGCACGCCGGCGAGACCGCCGTCCGGGTGACGGAGGACGCCATCCAGATCCTCGGCGGCAACGGCTACACCCGCGACTACCCGGTCGAGCGCTGGCACCGCGATAGCAAGATCTTCACGATTTTCGAGGGCACGTCGGAGATCCAGCGCCTCGTCATCGGCCGCACGATCACAGGATTGCCGGTCCGCTAGTGTTTCCGCAGGTCAAACGTGTCATGCGTGATCGTCCATGCTGGGTCTGATCACGCTGCACGTCGATCGGTGATTGCTCGTCAGACCCCATCGTTTCCTGTTGGTTCCCAACGCGGTGCTGACTTGGTGCTGACCCCTAACCGCTAGGTATGTCGTGACCGGATGGGGCCGGCACCTCCGGAGTGGCTGGCCGTCTGGGCTCCAGCGGTGGTCGGGCGCACCAGATCCAGGCGAGGGAATGGGAACCGCTGCTGACCACAACCCACGGATGTTGACCACAACTCACGGGACGGGTAGTGGTCGGCCGATGCAGGGACGTCATGAGCGGTGTAATGACTGCTGAAGGGGTCTGCCCGCCTGGCGTAGAGGCCGCTGACCTGCACGATTGGGGAGCTTACGGGCGATCGTTTGGGTCGGTGACCTCTACCGTGTCAATGTCGTCCCAATCAATCGCTGACCTGCGGCTTTTAGAGAAACGGCAGGTCAGTGGGTATCAATGACACTCGTTGACGTCGGTTCAGGACGGTTCAGCGACCATGCGTGCTCCCGGTGCTCCCCGCTCCCGGAGGGAGCACGGGAGCACGGATGGGGGGCATTCCGGGGGCACGGTCAGGTCATGCCCGGGTTAGTCGATGGTTGGGGGAGCCGGCGGTTCTCAGATGAGCGCCGAGGCTCGGGGGCGAGAGGACGTGGGCATGCGATCGGCACAGTGTGCCGATCGCATGCCTATGAAGTGCCTAAGCGGGGTGCTGCGTGGTGCCGCCGTCGGCAGTTAACGTCGATGTGAAGCGGGCCTGGCTGAGCGCATGGCTGTCTGCGGATTTGGTTTCTGATGGCGAGGTCCAACCTTTGGGGGCTGGAGAGCCTTTAGCGGGTGACAGATAGTCGACCGTGAGGGGGTAACCCCGCATGAGCGGTGATTCTCAGGTGATCAGCGTGTTCACCGCGCTCACTTGGCAGGGGATGGCGTTGCTTCGTCAGATCCTGCGTGCCCAGGCCGCGCTGGTACTGGAGCAGGCGAGGCAGGCGACCATTCGTTCAGCGCTCGCCTCGCTGCCTCCTGGCGCGGACTTCATCCATCACCCAGGCGATGGCGGCGGCTGGGAGATCCGCACTGCCGGCACCCATCGGCCGTGCTCGGGGACCGGCGCGGAGATGGTCCGGTGACGCCTGCACCCGAAGAGCGGGATGGATCATCGGGAACGGCGGTGCTGTCGGCGGGCCGTCCCTGGGACGGTCAGGTGACGAGTTTCTTCCTGGACAATCATCGTCAGCTGCGCTGCTACCTGATCGCTCAGGGATGCGCTCCGTGCGACAGCGACGACATCGTTCAAGACGCATTCTTGATCGTGCGGGAACGCTGGGAGACCGTCAGCGGGTATGCCAAGCCAAAGGCCTACCTGTACAAGGTCGCGCTACGCCTATGGCAGCGCCAAGCGGCCCGGCACGCGCTGCGCCGGTATCGCGGGGATCCCGAGCCACGGCTGGCGGGCGTGCCCGATCCTCGCGATACCGCGGCCACGGTCGAGTTGAACGACACGCTCATCCGATGGTTCCGCCAACTGCCCGTCCAGCAGCGCAAGGTCGCGGCTCTGCGGGTGATCGGCGGTCTGAGTGAAGTCGAGACCGCCAAGATCCTGGATCTGAGTCTGGGAACCGTGAAATCCCAGCTCAACGCAGCCCGCAAACGTTTGCGACAGCTCAAAGATCAAGACGACACGGTGGAGGGAGGGACATGATGGACCGCATCGACGAACTGGTTCATCGCATGACCACCGCAGCTGACCCTGCACAGGACAACGCGGCCCTAGACCGCTTCATCCAGGCAACCCATCGGCTCGACACCAGCCCAGAAGAGCGGCAGCGCATCCACGACCTCGCCGATCTCATCGACACCCAAGACGCCGCCTACGGCCAGGGCCTTTCCGCTCTGGAACACGGCGACAAGGCATTCGCCGAATCGCTTCTGATGTCGGCCGGCGCGGCCGGAATCGAGGAGGCCGCCGCACTGGTGACCGCTCTGCAAGACCTGCCGTCCGATGCGGTCCCACACGTGCTGCGTCAGCGAGCCGCCGACCTCACCAGCCAGCGGCTGATCCTCAACGCCACCAACCTGGGCGCAACCGCACACATGAACACTTCAACGTCACGACCGCCAGCGCAGCCGTCCACGCTCAAGGCAGAGACCACCTCCGGTAGGCGCTTGCCGCGTCTGCTCGGACGCCGTCGAGTCAAGAACGTCACGCTTGCTCAGGTCAGCGCTCTACTGCTCGATGTGATCGAGGTCAGGGACCCTTTCACACGCACGCACGGAGAGCGCGTGGCGGACCTGGCAGCGCTGGTCGCTGGGGAACTGGACATGCCGCGCACACGGGTGGAGGAGATCCGCTTCGCCGCCATGTTCCACGACATCGGCAAACTCAACATCCCGACCAGCATCCTGCGCAAGGCCCGAGCGTTGACCGAGGACGAATTCACCTGCATCAAACTTCATACCGCGCGCGGCCCGGAGATCGTTCAGGCGATCACAGAGGTCTTCGACGCGCCGATCGAAAAAGACACCCAACGGATCATCAACGCATCCGTCCAAGGGATCTTGCATCACCACGAGCGGTACGACGGCACCGGATACCCTCGTGGCCTCGCCGGCCAGCAGATCCCCGAGTACGCACGTGTGATCGCCGTCGCCGACATCTTCGACGCGATGACGACCAGCCGCTCCTATCGACCAGCGCTCCCGGTCGATCAAGCCCTTGAGCGCATTTGCTACGAAGCCGGCAAGTGCCTCGATCCCGACATGGTCGAAGCGCTGGTAATAGTGATCGAACGCTATGGCTGGTCACCACCCGAGCCCAGGCCACCCGCACCCGCAGGAGTGGTTGAACCCACCTGGCAGAGCCACGACGACCCAAGCCATCCACTACGCGTGGCAGGTCGCACGTGACCTCGTGAATCTGGATCCTTGGACGCCGGGTCGATCAATACATCAGCGCTCCGAGGGGAGTCGAGAGCGCCACCGAATCTAGGAGAGGAGCTTCGGTTGTCGCGCTCCTGATGAGGATGTCCTGTCTCTCTCGCAGTCGAATGCAGTCCCTTCCGAACGTGGACTGGCGAGGGAGACAGGGGCTCGAACCTACCTATCAAGTCCAAGCCCACTGCGAAGGATGTAACGCCGATCCAGCGGGTTAAGTGACGACGGACCCTGAAAGCACGGCCAGCGGCGACACGTTGAAGCGGCCCCACCTCAAGCCCTTTCCGGCTAGGGTCTGCCTCGAAGTGCGGCTTGTGTCCGGGATGACGGCGTGTCGTGATCGTTAAGGAGTGAGGCCTCCGGTAGTTGGTTCAGCGACCAAGCAGAACCCATAACCGGAGGCCTCGTGGCCACCCTAGCGGTGACGAGGCGGTTCGACCTGACCGATGCGCAATGGGCGCGGCTGGAACCCCTGCTGCCCGTGCCCACCAGGCCAGGCCGGCCGTCGAAGTGGACGAAACGCCAGCTCATCGACGGGATCCGCTGGCGGGTCCGTGTCGGGGCGCCCTGGCGGGATGTCCCGGAGTGTTACGGCTCCTGGCAAGCGGTCTATGGATTGTTCCGCCGCTGGCAGCGAGCCGGTGTCTGGCAACAGATCATCACCGGGCTCCAAGCACGAGCCGACGCGGCCGGTCTGATCACCTGGGATGTCAGCGTGGACTCCACGATCGCCCGGGCCCACCAGCACGCCGCCGGAGCCCGCACCCGCCCCGATGAACAGGCCGAGCCTCCAGGCGGCGGCCTGGCCGAAGAGCCGGCAGATCACGCGCTGGGCCGCTCACGCGGCGGGTTGACCACCAAGCTGCACCTGAGCTGCGAGCAGGGCCAAAAGCCGATGTCGATCGTGGTGACCGGCGGGCAACGCGGAGACAGCCCGCAGTTCATCCCGGTCCTGAGGGCGATCAGCGTGCCCCAGCTGGGCGCCGGCCGGCCCAGGACCAGGCCGGACCGGGTCCTGGCCGACAAGGCCTACACCTCCCGCGCCAACCGCGCTCACCTGCGCCGCCGCGACATCAAAGCCACCATCCGCAGCAAGGCCGACCAGGACGCCGCCCGGCGCCGCAAAGGATCCAAAGGCGGCCGGCCACCAGCCTTCGACCCGGTCATCTACCGGCAGCGTCACGCGGTCGAGTGCGGCATCAACCGGCTCAAACGCAACCGTGCCGTCGCCACCCGCTACGACTGTGAGGATGTTCGGGTGCCGCCTCGGGTGGTGGTCTGACCCGCGTTACGACTGGCCATGGTGCCTTGAGTTTGATCTGTCGGCCGCCACACCGGGGCGGTGCTTGCTGCCGCTGGACCGGGCTGGCGTGTCCCGATAGGGGCCTTGCCGCGAACAAGGCACCATCACAGTCCTGACCGCCTGCCCGGCCCGGCGTCGGCCAGCCCGCGTTCCCGAGCTGTCAGGAGACAGGCGACCTTGTCCAGCATGCACCAGACCGCTCAATGCGGTCACACCGACACCAGCGACGAGACCGTGGTGCTGGGAGTCGACACTCATAAAGACGCCCATGTCGCCGCCGTGATCACCGTTCAGGGCATGGCCTTGGGCAGCCGCAGCTTCCCCACCACCGCAGCCGGCTACCAGGACCTGCTGGCCTGGGCACGCGGCCTCGGCACGCTCAAACGCGCCGGTGTTGAGGGCACCAGTTCCTACGGCATCGCGCTGACACGTCACCTGCACGCCGCCGGCCTGCAGGTCATCGAGGTCAACCAGCCCGACAAAGCCCATCGGCGCCGGCGCGGCAAGACCGACGCGATCGACGCCGAAGCGGCCGCCCAAGCCGTCCTTTCCGGCCGCGCCGCCGCAGCCGCCAAGACCGGCGATGGCCACGTGGAGATGGTGCGTATGTTCAAGACGGCCAAAAGCTCGGCGGTCAAGTCCCGGGCACAGGCCATCAACCAGCTCAAGGCCGTCTTGGTGCGCGCCGACCCGGCGCTGCGCGAGTCACTGACCGGACTGAGCAACCCACGGCTCATCCGCCGATGCGCCGACCTCAGCCCGGCCGCACCCACCACCGCCAGCACCGCCGCCGACTACACACTGCGCACGTTGGCGCGGCGGATCCTCAACCTCACCGAGGAGATCAACGACCTCAACACCCAGATCACCGCCGCCATCACCGCCTTTTGCCCACAGCTGCTGGACTGCTACGGCGTCGGTCCCGACACAGCCGCAGCCCTCCTCATCGCCGCCGGAGACAACCCCCACCGACTCCGCAATCAGGCATCGTTCGCTGCCTTGTGCGGGGCCAGCCCGATCGAGGCATCCTCCGGCAAAACCCACCGCCACAGACTCAACCGCGGCGGCGACCGGCAAGCCAATTCCGCCCTCTACATGATCGTCATAGCCCGCCTGCGCTGGGACACACGCACCCGCGCCTACGTGGCCAAACGCCAGACCGAAGGCAAGACCCGCCGCGAAGCAATCCGCTGCCTCAAACGCTACGTCGCCCGCGAGATCTACCAGATCATCACCAGACCCGACCCCCAAGCCCGCACACAACAAGCCGTCGCTTGACATCCATAGGGGCATCAAACTCGCCGTCCGCTACGAGGCCACCATCCACATCACCGCCATCAACGAATGGCTCCACTCACTTCGAGACAGGCCCTAGCTTGATCTTTAACCCGTGGTCTCGGTGGGGTGACCCCGGTTGATCATGATGGAAGGGTGCACGATGCCGACGCTGTGCGTGCGCTCGGGGAGCTGTCACGGTTCCGGCGGGAGTTCTACCAGTGCCTGACCACCCGGGCGGATGCGTTGTTCGAGCTGGCCGATGCGATCTTGTGCGCGGACGGCCCGGTCGGCTCGCTGGTGGAGTTGTCGCTGGTCGGCGAGCATCGCCGTGGGTACGGGTCGCTGTATGGCGCACTGGCTCGCGGTGATGTGGACATCGCGCGGCTGGGTGCGGCGCTGGCGGCGGTGCCGCTACCACGGGCGGCCGATGGCCGGCTGGTGCTGGCCGTCGATGTCACCTGCTGGCTGCGCCCCGAAGCCCACACCTCACCACAGCGGATCTTGTGCCACACCTACGGGCGTGGCAAGGACCAGCATCTGATGATCCCGGGGTGGCCGTACTCGGTGGTCTGCGCGCTGGAAACTGGCCGCAGTTCCTGGACCGCGCCGCTGGACGCGCGGCGCCTGGAACCGGAGCAGGATGCCGCCACGGTGACGGCCGATCAACTACGCCAGGTCATCGAACGGCTGATCGCGGCGGGCCACTGGCGCCCCGGTGACCCCGACATCTGGGTGGTGGCCGACGCCGGCTACGACGGCCCGCGCCTGGCCTACCTCCTCCGGGACCTGCCCGTTCAGGTCTTGGCCCGGATGCGCTCTGACCGTGTCCTGCGACGCGCCGCCCCGCCCTGGGTACCGGGCACGAAGGGTCGGCCACCCCGGCACGGCGGCGAGTTCGTCTTCGGCGATCCCGCCACCTGGGGCACCCCAGATGTCACCACCGTCCACGACACCCGCCTCTACGGGCCGGCCACCGCCCGTTCCTGGGACCGGCTGCACCTCCGGTTGGCGCATCGTTCCGCGTGGGTCGCCCAGACCGGCACCCTGCCCGTCATCGACGGGACGGTGATCCGGCTGGACACCACCCGCCTGCCCAGCGGCGCGATCCCCAAGCCGGTGTGGCTGTGGTGGTCCGGCACCGACGCCACACCCACCGACATCGACCGGCTCTGGCAGGCGTTCTTGCGCCGCTTCGACATCGAGCACACCTTCCGCCTGCTCAAACAGACCCTCGGATGGGTCTGCCCGAAGATCCGCACCCCCCAGGCCGCCGACCGGTGGACCTGGCTGATCCTGGCCGCCTACACCTAGCTGCGCCTGGCCCGCCCCCTGGCCGCCGACCTACGCCGCCCCTGGGAACGACCAGCACCCCAACAGCGGCTCACCCCCGCCCGCGTCCGCCGCGGATTTCGGCACCTGCGCCCGCAACTGCCCTGCCCGGCCGGCGCACCGAAACCTTCCCGGCCCGGCCCAGGACGACCCGCAGGCCGCGCCAACACCCACCCGACCCCACGCCACGACGTGCACATCATCGGAAACGACACCAGACAGCGGCGCACCAAGAAATCCACGAACCCACGCCCACGCCGAACGGGTTAAAGATCAAGCTAGTGGAGAGGGGTGCTGAGCGTGGAGGACTGGGCGGAGATCCGCTGGCTGCATCGGTGCGAGGGATACCGATCCGGGCGATCGCCCGGAAGATGGGCGTCGGTGGAACACGGTACGGCGCTGGCGGCGCAGGATCCGCCGAAGTACGTTCGCAAGCCCAAAGGCTCAATCGTGGATGCGGTCGAGCCGCAGGTCTGGCAGCTGACATGCCGACCACCGCGATCGCCGAACGGATCGGCTGGCAGCGGGGCCTGACTGTGCTCAAAGACCGGTCCGAGAGCTGCGGCCGTTGTACCAGCCGCCCGATCTCGCTTCACACACAAGCTATTAGCCGGGCGAACTAGCCCAGTGGAACCTGTGGTTCCCGCCCGTGGATGTGCCGTTGGGTTTCTGGCGAACTGGCCGCCCGCCGGTGCTGGTGACGGGATACTCACGCTGGATCAGCACCCGGGTGATCCCCACCCGGCAAGGCCCGGACCTTTTAGCAGGGTACTGGGTGCTGCGACGCCAGCCCTGCTAAACGGAGACCCACGTCAGACCCGGTAGCCGGATTCTGGCCACCCACAGGCTTCCTGAGAACACGGGCATGCCTTAGGCCAGCGCAGCAAAAGGTTCTGAGGTCTTTCGGTCAGAACCAAAACGCAAGCTGGGTCATCCGTTACTAGGGCAAGTTGACTCTCTTGACAAGAATGATCAACCGAAGATAGGTTCACAACGTTCTGACCTAGATGTCGGTTTTGTCGGTCATGGGGAATCGCGCACCGCCAAAAGTCGACTTGGCACTGCGGGGGAAGCTCCGATGCGACGAGTACTTGATTGCCCGCCTAGCCGGTGTCTATGAAAATTGGTGTTCGGCTCTCATATGAACCCACTAACTTGAATCTCAAATCGCATTGCCGGACCTGTGAAAAATCCGTGCGTATACGAGGTCCACCTTCGACAAAATCGTCGACGCAGTCTCCCGAATCAATCGTGTACCACACCAAGGAGAAGTGATGGCCTCGACGCAGGTTCTCTCACCGGAAGATCTTGTCGACCTGGACGGCATTGATCTGGACATCAGGATCGAGGTAGCGCCGGCCATCCAGGGCGGCCCTGCGATCTACACCAACTACGTGACCTGCCACCAGTCCTGCACCTGCACCAGTTCCGTAAGCTCGCCGACCCTCTCTGGGAACGGCTGCTGCTAAGGGAGTCGACGGCATTCTGACGGCCGCAATGCGGCCGTCAGAATGCCCGCGACCTAGGTGATCGTACAAAGGCACACTCTTTGAAATCTTGGCAAGTATTCCTCGGTTCGGACCTCCAGCATAAAGCCCAAAGGGTTGCGAAAGATGTCGCGGAAAGGCTAGCCGATCCTAAGGTGATCGAGGCGGCTTTGGAATCAGCCGAAGCACCTCCGCTGTGGAAGCCTCAAGCCCTGGCATGTGGCTATGCCAGCCTCGTCATCGCATTCGAGCAAATGCATAGATGCTTTCCGCATGAAGGTTGGGATGGTTTCGCGAAGGGCTATCTTAAGGCGGCGGCCAACGCTACCAGGGAAAAGGCTATCGCTGACCCCGGACTGCATGAAGGCATCGCTGGCATGATCCTCGCCACGTCTTATGTGTCGGCCTCAGATCACCGCTATCAGAGAATCGTGAACTCCCTTCTTCGTCAGCTCGCGACACGAATAAAGTTGACTCAATGGGAGCGGAGCGAGCCGGGAGTCAGCTTTTACGAGTACGACGTAATCAATGGCGCTTCAGGGATCATCGGCCTCTTGAATTTCGGTGATACGGCCGTCGAAGAGGCTAGTTGGGCTAGTGATCGACTGACGAGTTATCTTTTGAACCTCATTGATGGACCAAAGCTGAGCGGTGTATACCCATGGCATATTCCACAACGGTTGTTGCCGCAGATTCATGTCTATCGTGAGCAGTATCCTGGCGGTTATTATGACCTCGGCGTAGCGCATGGGATGGCTGGGGTAATCTCCGCAGTCGCACTCGCGTTCGCTCCTGAACAGCTTGCGACCGGGATAACGCAGCCGCTTATGAAGCTATGTGACTGGCTATTGGCTCAAGCAGAGTTCGATGAGTTTGGCCCAAACTGGCCGCGCGGCGTTCACCTGAACAGCGCCGCGGATCAGCCGGCAACGGGAATGTCAGCGCTGGCACCAACGACGTGGTGTTACGGAGCTCCAGGCATCGCACGATCTCTATGGCTAGCAGGCGTTGCGCTTAGGAATCAGGAGCTCGAGGAAACCTCTCGTACGATCTTCGCCGCAGCCTTGCGCCGCTCCCAGGCGGACGGTCATCGTCAGTTGACCGCTGGGCTCTGTCATGGACTCGCAGGGCTCATAACCATTGCCTGTCGCTTCGCGCAAGACGGAGAAAACGCGGCAAATCTTGAGTCTATCGAAGAGCTAGTCGAACGTCTGCTTGAGCGTAACCATCCAGACGCCCCGTTTGGCTTCCGTGACGATCTGGGTGCCGAAGGAGTCTTTGACGACCCTGGCCTGCTCAATGGAGCAGCCGGCGTCCTTCTTGCTCTCCTCGCAGCTTCAGCGCCGGTAGAGCCACGATGGGACCGCATACTAATGCTGAATTGAACATCGAACACAGAGCCGCCGTAATGCGGGCGTGCGGCCACGGTGAAAGCTTTCGGTTTACGATCAAACAGCCTGAAGGAGACTTCATGACGGGAAACGCACGGGACGCAGCCGGGCCAGACCGCGGACTACGCTATAAGCCCGCTGGATTCTTCATGCTACGGGCTCCGATTCTGCCTGCTGACACGTTTCACGCGCTTTATCCTGACTCGCCGCCAGAATCGACCGGCGCTGACGGGAACCGCGATTGCGCCCTCCGAGCCAGTAGACAGCGTGTGCGACACTTCGCAGATCAGCAAGACGTGCGGCTCGCTTTGATGGCAGCAAGCGCTGACCTGGGCGACGCGCTTAGCGTCGGATTCGGTGGCACCAGTCGGCGAGACGAAAAGCTGGCAAGCGGTATAGCGCGTTATTTGGTTCGAATGTCCACCCGATCCACTCCATTCGGACTCTTTTCGGGTATAGCGTTCGGAAATTTCGATACGAAAACTACGGCACGCTTGGGGAAGTCTGCACTTTCGCGTTTCGTTACGCGAACCGATATCGCATGGCACTACGCCGCAGCGCGACGCCTGGAACAAGATAAGGACGCCAGACTAGAACTAAATGTAATAGCTCATCCTGCTATTTATGAGTGCGCCGGCAGGTTCATCCTTAGCGACAACGGTGCAGGTAATGACGAAGATTACAAGACAATAACTGCACGAAGTATGCCGCTCCTGGCCGTAATCTTCAACCTATCAAAAATTCCTATCCGAAAATCGTCTCTTGTGGCTGCCGTAGCTGAAAGATTCCCCAAAATTGCGATAGACAAGATAAGGGTTGTGACAGAACAGCTACAGGACCTGGGATTTCTTATAAGCGATCTAAGGCCGCCCACTATGGAGTCGAATCTGGATGCCCGTCTCATTGATCGACTGACGAAATCGCCGCCGTTGGAGGCGTTCGAAGCTAGCGTGCGACGCGTTGCATCACTCGCTGATGAAATAGATCACATGGGTATCAGTTGCCCACTAGAAACGATCCGTGAATTCCGCGCTGCAAAAGAGGTGGCCACAGGTGATACTCGAACGAAAACTTCGTGGGATGTCGACGCTATCCTTTCTGCTGAGACGCCAACGCTGAGCGATCAAATCGGAACTGCTGGAGCAATCACAGCCGATTTGCTTTTGCGTACATCGGGACGGGGCAACCACCTGGCCCACATCTCTCGGTATCACAGTGAATTCATAGAGCACTTCGGAACCTACGCAGAAGTTCCACTCCTGGAACTGCTGAGCCACCAGTATGGTCTCGGCGCTCCAGACACTTACCTCCAGCCACCTCGGTTCAACCTAATCCAGGAGCTGCCCACACCCTTGCGGCAAAGCAAGCGCGACGCGGTCCTATACCGACTGATCACCCGGTCTATTTCGAACGGTTTCCAACCCGTAGAGCTATCGGATGCAGACGTAGCGTCATTGGAAGAAAGTCTAGAACCTGATGCTTCGTCGGTCGACCAACTCCACCCCGTAGACCTATATCTTGAAGTCCTCAGCGCATCACCGGAGCACATTGATAGGGGCGACTTCAAAGTATCCGTCGGGCCGGCGGCTGCACGTGCTAAAGGCGGACGAACCTTCGGCAGGTTCCACGATCTGTTCACTAAGGAGCAGCAAGATCAGCTGCAGAAGCTTCTAGGCGCGGAAGAGGACGTTTACCCTGACGGCCTCTTCGCTGAGGTTAGTTACCTAGCGAAGACACCCAGGGCAGCCAACGTGGCACGAAGGCCGAAATCCAGGCGTTATGAAATTCTGTTTAACACCGCGCCATCGCTTCCACTAGATCGCGTCATATATCCATCCGACCTTCTTATTGGTGCGAGTCCGACAGATTTTTATATCAGGTCCCGCAAGCTTGGCAAAGAGATCATCGCGACGCAGAGTCATTTGCTAAGCCCCATACAAGCACCAAATCCAGCGCGCTTCCTTCTTGAAGTTTCCAGCTTGAAGGCAGCCGCCCCGAACATCTTTTCCTGGGGCACTTTCGAAAGCATGCCGTACCTTC
Organism: Actinoallomurus rhizosphaericola; assembly: GCF_024055675.1. Taxonomy (NCBI): domain Bacteria; kingdom Bacillati; phylum Actinomycetota; class Actinomycetes; order Streptosporangiales; family Thermomonosporaceae; genus Actinoallomurus; species Actinoallomurus rhizosphaericola. The sequence goes on from NZ_JAMXMW010000019.1 coordinate 153,663, forward strand.
CTCGCATCCAGCGTGGGAACATAATTCTGTGTGCGGCTCAGTGGCGGCTGTCTGCAGAAGACCTCAAGCTAGATGTTAAGGATTGGCAGAACCACTTCGTCCGCGCGGTTAGTGCATGGCGGAAACGTTCAGGAGCTCCGCGGTACGTCTATATCGTCGAAGCCGACAATCGACTTCTGATTGATTTGGAACATCCAGCGAGCTTGGTGACTTTGCAACGTGAGCTACAAAAAATACCTGCCGGCCACGGCCAACATCAAACGGCAATCCTTCACGAAGCGTTCGTAGGCGAAAGCTCCTTGTGGTTGCATGACGAAAGTAAACGGGCCTATTTCTCCGAAGTGGTGGTGCCTCTCTTGCCATCGGGTTCGGAACCGTCTCGAGGCTCAGAATCTCATATCCTGCCCGGTCGGCGCCGTGACTCCTTTCCGGTGCCCCGGGATGTCAGGTGTGCCCTGCCGGGGGGAACGTGGAACTATGCAAAGCTTTATGCAGAACCGAGTCAACATGATTCGCTCATCAGCGGACCGATTGCGGATCTGAATGAAGAGTTGCGTTCGGTCGACAAGTTGGATCAATGGTTCTTCATTAGATATGCCGACCCGCTTCCCCATATCCGCTTGCGTTTCAAATCACCGACGACAGAAGATGCGCAACAGGTACTTCTTCGCATGCTCAAGTGGGCTACAGGGTTGGTGGGCAGTAGCCTCATCAAAGATTTTTCGATTGCCACCTACGTTCGGGAGATCGAGCGCTACGGCGGCGTGGAGTCGATGGGGGAAATTGAAACCGTCTTTGGTGCTGATAGCTCCTATTCGTGCAAGCTTCTACGGGCACTATCAAGCGGAGCGGTAACGCTCGATGTAGATGCTCTAATGGCCTTTAGTATTGACCGCATCTACACCGCTTGGGGTTTTTCGCTAGATGAGCGTTTCGAAGCTGCGAAAAAGTTCGCAGGAAAAACGGACTTCATAGAGGAATTTAGACCAGTACGGCAAGTGGTAAGCTCCCTGATTAGCCCGTGGCAATACGGCCGGAGCGCATTTCCTGAGGCCGAGCGGTCTCTCTTGGTCGACATTGGCCGCCATCGCGAGGAGGTGATGTCCAGCGTAGCCGGCAGGATCACCAGCCTGGAGGAATCACGCGCACTTACGGTCCCGCAGAGCTCACTATTGGCAAGCCTTGGACATATGCACGTTAACCGAGTCCTTGGTATTGACCGAGACCGCGAGCGTAAGATCCTCGCTTTTTGGCGGCATGCTCTACAAATGATTAAGCTAAGGCCGACCGTCAAAACAGAGTAGGTTGAAAGCTCAATGCCTCAGTGCCGTGTGCTACTTGTATCACCACCGAAATCGGGAACGCACCTCGTGCAAGAGTTGATGGTCGCACTCGGGTTTCGCGTCTGCGGCGACGTCGTCCCATCATCGGCAGGCCGACCTAGCTTCTCGATCAGAGAGCGTCTAGCCATCGCCAAAGACGTATTGGGGGAAGAAGTGGCGCCTGACCTGACATCCGAACAGGTGCGTGAAGAGTTCCTGGCAAGGACTGATGCGGCTTGGCACCAGCTCTTTAAGATCTGGCAGTACCGCCTCGCGTCCAGTCATCTATCAATGGCCGAGATTGCCCAGCCGTCGATGGGGTTTCCTTTCGACGTCCGACCCGAGCTATGGTCCGCTCCTTTCTCTAAGACGCCTACCGGACTGTGTTGGACGTTCCATGCAATCGACGTATGGCGCACAGATAGAATGTTGCTCGCAGAATGGGACGCGGGCGGCGACCCTAGGTGGATCTTCAATATAAGAGATCCCCGGGATATTCTTTTGTCGATGGTGGAGTTCCTCGGTGCGGTCGATCGGTACAATGTGATCCGGTTTCCAGAAACGCAGATGTTCGCACCTATTTTCCGTCGGCTGAGTGTACATCAGGGAATCGATTACGCCCTGTCGGATCCGCGTGTGCCATTCGGTAGCTACCTCGAACAGAGCGTAACGCTTTATAACCACCCAAAAGTTCTCAGTGTGCGCTTCGAGGATCTTGTAGGGCCCGAAGGCGGTGGATCGGCAGAGAGACAGTTGGCTGCGGTGTCGTCCGTAATCTCCTTCCTGGATTTGGAATGTGAGTCCATCGAGCAAGTGACGAGCCGAATCTTCAATCGCCGATCGTTTACTTTCAATAAAGGTCGGATAGGTCGATGGAGGGAAGTCTTTACGTCTTCCCAAGTTGAAACGTTCAATAAGCGGTTCGGGTATCTTCTGGAGGCTTTCGAATACGATGGGTCGGATGCATGTGATGGCTAGGCCTGCTCGCAGATGCTTCTAGGCGCATAAGAGATGACGAGGGTGATCAGATGAAGCGTGAGGTGTCCGTGCTGATGCCGTTTTCTCCTGCGCATCCACGGGATGCAACTGTTTTCGCGAGCCAGGTATCGAAAGCAGGTGTACGTCGACTCTGGCTGGGTGAGTCGATTGTGCTAGATCCTTTTCAGGCGCTCAGTTACGCTGCAGCGGCGTCCATCGATATTTCTTTCGGGATAGGGGTAGCGCTGACCCCGCTTCGAACGCCGCTTGCGGCCGCTATGCAAGCAAGGACTCTCGCTATAGCCTCCCAAAAAGAGGTCATGGTTGGGTTTGGTCCCGGATCGCCAGGCTTTCAAGATGCTGTTCTTGGCAGCCCCTATCGTCGGCCGCGAGCCGTCACGTCAACTTACGTCGACGCGGTTCGAGAAGTTCTAACCGGAGAGCCGTCAACGGCCTGGCATCCAACTGGCCTAAGAGCCAGGATGCACTTGCCTGATCTTCCGACCCCAAGCATCCGGCTCGGTATGGGTGTCCTCCGTCCGCCGATGGCGCATTCAGCAGGCTCGGCAGCGGATGTAGCGATAACATGGCTCGCGCCAGCGGAATATCTCAGGCGCGAAATAGTTCCAGTTGTTAATGCAGGAGCGGCCGAGTCGCATCGAGCTATCCCACGAAAGATCGCGATAGTTCCGACTGCGCTTCGCCGGTCCGGTGTAAGCGGCACTGACGTTGTAATGGGAAGTTGTGGTCGACACCTAGCCCTGGAGCATTATGCGAGTATGTTGCGACTTGCCGACATCAAGACGGATCCGAGCAGTCCAGAGGCGAGTGCGCGTGCGCTAATCGCCGGCGGCGCGTTCATTTACGGTTCGCCGGATGAGGTGGCTCACAAGATATCTAGCTATTTCGAAGCAGGTATCGACGAAGTTGTGCTTAACTTGACTGGCGTATGCGTTACGTCCGGCTATCGTTCGGTGCTACAGGATCTAACATCCATTCTTGATGCACTGAAATGCTGACGCTGACGTTCTTGACTCACCTGCTTTAGGTTTGGGCCATGCCTAGGGTTGTGTCGAGCGATATTTCGTATTGTTCTGTCCGGCATTGGAAGGTTGGACCGAACTCGGTTGACGCATTGCCTGGGCGTATGCGGCGACAAACTGCAGTCAAGGAGTTCCCATTGATATTCGATGGCCTGGCAGGCCCCTAGGACTTGCTGACGCTTGGCAAAAGGATGGGCCCGGTGGGGTAGCAGTGGGACATCGCAAGGATCTTTCAGTCCTTCAGTCGCATGTTCGCTCGCATGTGGGTTGGTTGTTTTCGGGATTCGGGCTTGCGACAGCTCTTGCATCACCGCAACAGACAACGACGATTCAGCCGGCCACCGGCCATCACCGGGGGTGCCAGATCCGACTAGCCGCCCATTTGCCGTTCCATCGCCCGGAGGCTGTACTCAGCCCCTGCCGGTCTCTTGTTTAGACGCCGACTCAATCGGATGGGAGAGCCTGTCATGAGCGCTACTGCCCGCGGATCGGCGCTGGGACCAGGCCGCCAGCAGCGCAGAACAGTTGGCCGACCCAATGTCTACAGGATGCGGCGCATCGCTTCCTATGCCCGCAGTTATAGTTTTGATCTCCTTCTGCTCCTCGCGCTAAATGTGATCGCTGCGGTCACCACTGTAACTAGCCCGCTACTGCTCAAGTCGATCGTCGATCGAGGCATTGTGCCGCAGCGCGGGAGGGTTATTATTTGGCTGGCAGCCCTCACGACCGCCGTTGCGGTTGCAGACGCATTGATCGGCCTAGCCCAGCAGTGGTACTCCGGGCGGCTCGGCGAAGGCCTTGTTTATGATCTGCGTACCAAGGCATTCGACCACATCTTGCATATGCCAGTAGGGTTCTTCGCACATGCCCAGACTGGGGCGCTGGTCAGCCGACTCAACGATGATGTAGTCGGGGCACAGCGAGCGCTGACCACCGTTTTGTCGTCAGTAGGGGCGAACATCATCAGTTTGGCGCTTCTACTAACCACGATGTTCGCGCTGTCTCCGTCGGTTGCCCTGGCGGCTGGTGCGCTGCTCCCCATTTTTATCTTTGTCTCGAAATGTATGAGCCGTCGGCTCCAGAACGTGAATCGCAAGCAGATGGAACTGGACGCGGAGATCGGCTCGTTGATGACCGAGCGCTTCAACGTGGCAGGCGCAATGCTCGCAAAGCTTTATGGACGTCCGGAAGACGAATCGTCGGCCTTCGCCCAGCGAGCGCAACAGATTCGCGATATAGGGGTCATTCCGGCAGTCTACACTGGAGTTTTGTTTGGATCGGTCACAGTGGTCGCGACCTTGTCCGTGGCGGCCGTATACGGATTCGGGGGGGTCCTAGTGGTGAACGGCAAGTTCCAACTCGGCAGCCTGATCGCCCTGACCGTGTTGCTCGCTCGGACGTACGGCCCGTTGACGGCGCTGTCGAACGCGCATGTCGCTGTGATCACCGCGCTTACCAGCTTCGACCGTATCTTCGAGGTGCTCGACCTCAAACCTCTCATCGACGAGAAGCCGGATCCGCTGCCGCTGTCTGTCACGAGCGAGACGGCGGATATAGAGTTCGATGAGGTTGTTTTTCGATACCCAGCGGCCGAGGATATATCGCTAGCTTCGCTAGGGTCAGTGTCTGCAATTGAAGTGTCGCCGAGCCGCAAAGTGTTGGATGGCGTCAGCTTCAAGGTTCCGCCGGGAACCATGACTGCATTGGTGGGGTCGTCTGGAGCGGGAAAAACGACAATTACCTACCTGGTGTCGCGCCTGTATGACGTGACCGATGGATATGTACGGATCGGTGGGTGTGACGTACGGGACCTGAGCCTCGAATCTCTGCATGGAGCCATCGGCGTTGTTACACAGGATGCTCACTTGTTCCATGACACGCTTCGCGCAAACCTTATTTACGCGCGACCCGGCGCGACCGATCAGGAACTACTCGTCGCCATGCAGGCCGCACAGATCGGGCATCTGGTTGATCGCATGCCCGACGGTCTGGACACCGTCGTCGGCGACCGCGGCTACCGACTCTCCGGGGGTGAAAAACAGCGACTTGCGATCGCCCGGATGTTGTTGAAGGCGCCCTCAGTGGCTATTCTTGACGAGGCCACTGCACAGCTCGATTCCGAGTCAGAGGCAGCTGTACAGCGGGCCCTACATACGGCTCTGGCAGGCCGTACATCATTGGTGATCGCACATCGGCTGTCGACGATCCGGGCGGCCCACCAGATTCTAGTCATAGACGACGGACGAATCGTAGAACACGGTCAGCATGAGGAGCTTATAAGTGCAGGAGGTCTGTACAGCGAACTGTATCACCGACAATTCGGCGAGTAGTCCCTTGTTTGGTCATATAAAAGGCAGGCAGATCGACATTGCTAAGGACATAAAGCTGTTCTTCCTGACAATCAAAACAGGCCCGATGAACAGGCAGCTGGTCGCAGGTCCCAATGGCCCGATCGTGTAGGTGTTTGGCTCTCTCTGCCGGCGCCGTACACAGTCTGAAGGCCGCCCGGAGAATTATGCGCGCCTGTGATCGTACTCGTCTGATCGCCTCGCCGGACGAGGAGGTACCTCGGCCTAGGACCGCGCATGACACCCTTAGGGCTGCTAATATTGACCGACGGATGTATGTTATTCAGTCTCGAGTGTTGGATGGTATGTGTGCTCGATGGAAAAGCTGCGCAAAGGTCGATCGGGCTGATCGAATCTCTTTCTCTACCTGGCGATACCGATATCACGAAAAAGAGAGATTCGACTTTCGAGTGTGCACTCGAAGCCGATCGCCTTGGATACAAGAGGCTTTGGCTGCCGGAACACCATGGTCCTGGTAGCTCCTGTGCGAGTCCTGTGCTCATGTCTGCAGTGATAGGGAGCCATACGAGAAACATCCGTGTTGGTACGGCGGCGACTCTGCTAAGGATACGAGATCCCTACCTTACTCTTGTCGACTTTATGCACGCGGCATATGTATGCAAAGGAAGATTCGACATAGGGCTCGGCAGGGGTGATGTTGGCGGTCTTGCCGCGAAGTTCATTCAAGACTTTCGAAAAGATGACGAGCAACTCACCTCTGCGATCGAACATTTCACTATCCTGCTGGGGAGTTCGTCGGGAGTGACCGAAGAGGCGCCGTATGGCAGTGAGAAGTGGCTTCACGGCACAGGGGTCCGATCGGCTGAACTGGCTGCACGTCTAGGCTTCAATTATTGTCACGGTCTATTCCTAAACGAAGATGTAGATGCCTGCGCTAAGGTTTTGGCTGATTATGCCTCTGCCGGGTCAAATGGGCAAACCGCTGTGGCTGTCGCTTTTCTCGTCGACCCTGATTCGCAAGATTCGGTTCGCGCTAGAAATGCGAAGTTTTTCAAGCTCAGTCATGTCGGGTCTGTAGGCGAGTGTGCACGGGTTGCTGCTCGAGCGCTTCGCGCGACGGGAGCTAGCGAGTTGGTCCTTGCTGAAATGAGTAGCGATCCCACTCGTCATCTGATTGCCGTTAGAGATCTGTATCATGCAATATCGGAGGAGCTGGAGAGTGGGCGGTCTATTGGCCGATAATTTGGTCGTTATGCTCGCGGGCAGGGGGGCATCGGTGCCGCACAGGTCGGCTTCGGCCGGCCGCCAATTCCAGGTATCCCTGTATTGCCTCGCGTAAGATATGGGCCAAGGTGACGTCAGCGCTATCGATTAGGGCAACGGGGATGTCGAGACCGAGCGGTAGCGGCTCGCGGTGAGGCATGAGATTGACCTGGAACGAGCCCCCAGGCACCGCTTCCCTGGCAGGTAAGGGCTGAGGGGGTCACCGTAGCGGCCAGACCTTCGACAGCGCGGTATGAGTGCTTGGCCGGTCGAGGGTACGGAGGCCGTTGGTCCTAGCCGCGACGATGAGAGTGCTGCGTATCGCGGCGCCGCTTCGCGCTACCCGTGCCGTAGCCTCGCCGAGGGTGCCGGTCACTGTAACTGCGCCTGCCGGTCTGCCCTACGCCAAACTCCGTTCCCCCGTATAGACAGCGCCTACGTGATGCTGCAGACTGTTGTCATGCTATGGGTCGTGATGACGGTTGTAGCAATCATCGCCCTCCTCTTGGCGATCGCCGCTGTCTCGGATCTACGCACCCGCCGACGGGGACGTAGTCCGAAAGCCGCGAACGAAATATCGCGGCCGGTCAGCGAGACCCGCCGCGACCTACATGCGTACGACGCGTTCTCGCGCTCGATCCGCGGGCCAGGCACCGATTGGATGGACCACCGCCGCAGATAGCGGTTCCCTCACGGTGGGTCGCAGGCGTAGGGTTACTGCCTGAGTAATCTGCTTGCCGCGCTGTAGCCTCAGGTGTCACCTCCCTTCGATCCGTCGCGCGATAACCCTTGGATCATTGAACCCCTTCCCGGCGAGTGGACCATCGCGCGCAGGAAGAGTCAGGCGCTTCAACGAATACCGCTGGGCGGTGCCGCGACATACGAGCAGCTACCGACCATACGATGCATGTGACCGACCTTCGCCTTTCAACGCCCGCCTCGCGCGATCGTCTGACCGGTGGGAAACCGCGATGGCGTCGGTGCTCCGGCCTTGTAGGTGCGCGGGTGTCGAGATTGGATGACTGTGCCCTTGCCCTGATCCTGACATTCCCGTAAAGATGGCCTGATCGCGGCGAGGTGAGGGAGGCGACGGGGGTGCGACGGGCGGAGTTCACGGTCCGGCGCGCGCTCGGCCATCGTCTCCTCGTCCTGGCGGCCTCGGCGACCGTGCTGTTCGCCGTCACGATCCTGACCGCGCTCGGCGGCTACGCCGCGACCGTGACGGGCGACGGGCTGCGCGCCACCCTGGCCGCGGCGACGTTCGACGACGCCGGCACGCGGATCACCACCAGCATCGCCGCGCACGACATCCCCGCCGCGCGGCGCACGGTCACGGCCGCCGTCCGCAGGGTGTACGGGCACGTCCCGGCGGCCGTCGTGGTCAGCGCGCGCGGCGACTCGTACGCCGTGCCGGGCCAGGAGCGGAGTCCGCACCCGCAGCTCACGACGTTCGCGACGTACGACGGGATCGAGGGCCACGCCCGGCTCGTCACGGGCCGCTGGCCGACCGCGAACGGGATCGAGGCCGCCCTGCCCGTGCCGGCCGCGCGGGCGATGCGGCTGTCCCCCGGCCGTACCGTCACCCTGCACAGCCGGGTCGGCGGCCCGCCGGTCACGGTCACCGTCACCGGGCTGTTCGAGGCGCGGCACGCGGACGACTGGTTCTGGGGCGGCGACCGGCTCGTCACGACCGGGGCCGAGCGCCTCGGCTACACCACGTTCGGCCCGCTCGTGGTGCCTCCGGCGACGTTCAGCGCGCGCTTCGCCACGACGGTGACGGTGCGCTGGCTCGTGTCCCCGTCCACGCGGGAGATCCGCGCGAACGAGCTGACGGACGTCGCGGCGCGCGCCCGGGCGCTCCCGGCCGCGCTCGGCGGCTCCTACAGCGTGAAGTCCTCGTTGGCGGACCTGCTGACGCAGGTCGGCCGGGCGCTGCTCGTCGCGCGGTCGACGCTGCTCATCCCGGCGTTGCAGCTCGTCGTCCTCGCGGTGTACACGCTGACGCTCGTCGCGCGGCTCCTCGCCGAGCACCGGCGGGTCGAGGTCATGCTCATGCGCGCGCGTGGCGCGTCGACGCGTCAGATCGCGGGCCTCGCCGCGTCCGAGGGCCTGTTGCTCGCCCTCCCGGCCGCGGTGGCCGCGCCGTTCCTCGCGCCCCCGCTCGTACGCGCCGTCGCGGGAGGCACCGCCACGCCGCCGTCACCCGTACTGGCCTGGGCGATCGCGGTCGCGGGCGCGCTGGCGTGCGCCGCCGCCCTCTGCCTGCCGGCGCTGAGCGGCGTCCGGCGAACGTACGTCGCGGCCCTCGCCGAGCGCGGCCGGGGCGAGCGGCGTGCGGCGATCCAGCGGGCCGGCGGCGACCTGGCCCTCGTCGTCCTCGCGGCGCTGGCGGTCTGGCAGCTCGCGCACTACGGCGGCCCGGTCACCGCGACGGCGACGCGGGGGCTCGGCATCGACCCGCTGATCGTCGCCGGTCCGGCGCTCGCGCTCCTCGCCGGGGGCGTCCTCGTCCTGCGGCTCGTGCCGGTCGCCTCGCGCGCCGGGGAGCGGGCCACCACGCACGGCCGCGGCCTGGCGCCCGCGGTGGCGACGCGGCAGGTCAGCCGCAGGCCGCTGCGTACCGCCGGCCCCACTCTGCTGCTGGTGATGACGGTGGCGGTGGGCGTGCTGTCGGTCACGACCGGCGTGACGTGGCGGCAGTCGCAGCTCGACCAGGCGGACTTCCAGGCCGGCGCGGACCTGCGGGTCACCGCGCCGACCGACGACACGTCGCCGCAGACGGCGGGGCAGGGCGGCCGGTACGCCGCGCTGCCCGGTGTGACGGCGGTGAGCCCGGTCCTGCGGGCGTTCGGCGGGACCGCGAGTTCGGACGTCACGGTGCTCGCGGCCGACGCCGCCAAGATCGCACGGATGCTGCGGACCCCGTTCCCGGCGGACCCGGCGCGGCTCGCGGCGGGCCGTACGGGCGCGGCGGTACCGGTCCCGGGGCGGCCGTCGCGGCTGTCCGTCGGGGTGCGCGCCGACGGGACGGGCGGCCCGGTCGAGCTCTCGGTGATCATCACCGACGCGTTCCACGTGACGTACGAGGTCGACGTCGGCTCCGTGCCCGCCGACGGAGGCACCCACACCGAGGACGTCGACCTGTCGGCGGCCGCCGGGGCCGGCGGTGCCATCGCCTACCCGATCGCGGTCCGCGGCTTCCGCTTCTCCTACGTCGGCGCGTCCGGCGGCCGTCCGGGCGACCTCACGCTGACCGTGCCGGCGCTGGGTTCGCCGGCGGGCGTTCAGTGGACCGGGCAGATCACGGCGAGCGACGGCATCGCCGAGAACCTGCGGCCCGAGCCGGGCGGGCTGCTGAGCCTGCGCCTGCCGCCCGCGTCCGCCGCCCAGTGGCAGTCACCCCAGCTCGTCGGCAGCGCCCTGGTGCGCGGCGGGCAGGCCGACGCGCCTCTCCCGGCGATCGTCACCCGTGACCTCGCCGCCCGCGCGCACGTCGGCGTGGGCGGCCGGCTCAGCCTCGACCAGGGCGGCCTCGCCCATCCGATCACGGTCGCGGGGATCGTCCCCGCGCTGCCGTCGGTCGCGCCAGGCCGGCCCGGGGTGATGGTCGACTGGGCCGCGCTGAGCGACCGGGATCTCGCCGCCGGTGTTCCCGCGCCCGCGCCCGGCGAATGGTGGCTGACGGCCCGCGATACCGCGCCGGCCGCGAAGGCGCTCGCCGGGCAGACCGTCGTCGATCGGAACGCCCTGCGGCGCCGGTTGCGCGACGCCCCGCTGGGGCGTGGGCTCCGGGGCGCCCTCATCCTCGGGTTCGGCGCCGCGCTGGTGCTCGCGGCGATCGGGTTCGCGGTCCACACGGCCGTGTCGGCGCGGGAGCGCGCCGGTGAGTTCGCGGTCCTGCGGGCGCTCGGCGTCGGCGGGCGGCAGGTCCTCGGCCTCGTCGCCGTCGAGCAGGCGTTCCTCGTCGGCCTGGGCCTGGCCGGCGGTCTGCTCCTCGGCGTCGTGCTGGCCCGCCTCGTCGTGCCGCACGTCGTGCTCACGGCGGCCGCCACCACTCCGTACCCGCCCGTGCACGTCATCCTGCGGTGGCCGGCGATCGTCTCGATGCTGGGCGCGATCGTCGTGCTGATCGCCGCGGTGCTGCTGCTGTTCGCCCGCTCGCTGCGGCGCGGCCGTCCCCTGGAGGATCCTCGATGAGGTTGTCAACCGGCGCCGGAGGATCGGTGAAGGCGTCAGGCCGCCATGGCGTGAGTCTGCGGTGGCCGGGGTTGGAGGCATCGGCCGTCACGGATGAAGGCCCGCAAGAGGTTAAGGCGACCTCGGGCGATTGCCAGCAGGACCTGGGCATGCCGTTTTCCTTCGGCTCTCTTGCGGTCGTAGGACCGCTTGGACTGCGGGCAGCAGCGGATTGCGGTTCGGGCGGACAGATGGAAAACGCACAGCAGGCGGCGACTGGAGCGCTGGGATTCGTGCAGATTGCCGCTGCTGCGGCCCGAATCGCGGGATACCGGGGCCAAGCCAGTGACATCGGCCAGGAGGCCCGGTGTTGCGACAACGGTCATTCCACCGCCAGTCAGGTCGATGAAGTGGACGCTGAGCAGGGTGCCAATGCCGGGCATACTTTCATCACCTTCGCGCGCCACTTCGTGAGGACGTCGAGTTCAGCAATCTGCGTATCGAGGTACATCACCTCCTCGGGTAGTCGGGCGACAACGGCAGCGGCCAACTGCTCGATCAGCAACGCGGCCTCGTCGTTGGCTACCCGCCTGGGTGCCACCTGGGGCACCACCGACGTCGGTCGCCGCGTAGTGGTGGTGGGCCTTGCCCGGGTGCGCACCGGACCGCGACCGGGGCACCGGCACCTCCCTTATCCAGCGTCCGGTCACCGTCCCACCAGACGACCTTGCCGACGTTTCCTTACACAGCGATCGTGTTCGCATATCCCAATGAGCGGCCGAGCCGCCGCAGGACACCAGGCGGCCAATCCTCCTTAGCCACAGCAACGACATAGCGGATGAAAGCCACATTTGGTTCTCCTGGGGTTCTCCCGATCCTACGAGCGACCAGGACCGAACCCACGATCAAGAAAGGTAAGGAGCGATGATCGGGCGGACCGCGCGGGCGCACTGGCCGGCGCTGCTCGTGCTCGGGCTGCTCGTGCTGGCCACGACGTTCCTGGCCGACGCGGGGCCGCGCGCGCTCGTCGCCGGGTACGACCGCGCCGCGGGGGAGACGGTAGCCGGGGCGCCGTCCGGCGCCGCGGACCTCGTCGTGTCGTCCGGGCTGCCGTCGGTCGCGCCGTCTGACGAACAGGCGCGGGGTGGGCGTCTCCTCGCGAGTACGGACGGGCTCGCGACGGCGGCGCGGCGGTGGCGCGCGACGTTCCCGCAACCGCTGCGGGACACCGTCGTCACGGCCGACCAGTTCGCCGGCTCGTCGTTCCTGCCGCTCGCGCATGGCGTGAGGCAGACCCTGGCGCTCGGTTACTCCAGCAGCGTGAACGCCCACATCCGGTACGTCTCGGGCCGCCCGCCCGGCCCCACGCTCGAGACCGCGCTGCCCGAACGCGCGGCCCGGCGGCTGGGCGTCGCGGCCGGCGACGTCCTGCGCACCGCGACCCAGCCGGCCCTCAACGTGCGGATCACGGGGCTGTTCGTCCCGGCGGACCCCGCCAGCGCCTACTGGGCATCACATGCCAAGTTGGCAGACGCCGAGCAGGGAAACGACATCATCCGGGCGACCGGGATCCTCGACCCGGCCGGCTACCGCGCGCTGTGCACCCGGACGCCGTTCGGGATCAACGCCACCTGGACGTACACGCCCGGCACCGACCGGGTCACGGCCAGGTCCGCGAAGACGCTCGTGGACGACGTCCACCGGTCCGCCGAGAAGATCGCCGGCGAGGACACCTCGATGAGCACGCGGCTGGACTGGGTGCTCGACGACTTCGTGCAGCGGCTCCGGACGACGCAGGCGCTGATGTTCCTGTCGGTCTCCGGGCTGTTCGCCGCCGCGCTCGGCGTGCTGGCCCTCGCCGTCGGGCTCCTGCTCCGGCGGATGAACCCCGACCTTCACCTGCAGGCCGCCCGCGGGGCATCACGGCTCCGGCTCGCCGGGCTCACCGCCGGTGTCACGGCCCTGGTGACGCTGCCGGCCGCCGCCGTCGGCCTCGCGCTGTCCGCGCTGCTCGTCGACGGCCCGGCGCAGACCGTGTCGTACGCGGCGGTGGCGATCCTGGTCGTGACGGCGATCGGCGGGCCGGCGGCCGCCGGGCTCCGTCTCCCGGGACGGCGGCTGGTGGCCGAGGGTCTGCTCGTCGTGCTCGCGGTGGCCGGGACGTACCTCGTCCGCCGGCGTGGCCTCCCCGCCACCGGGAGCGTCGATCCGTTCCTGTCCGCCGTCCCCGTGCTCCTGGCCGTGGCCGCCGGGCTGGTGCTCCTGCGCGCCCTCCCGTACGTCCTGCGGCCGGTCCAGCGGATCCTCGCGCGGGGGCGGTCGGCGGTCCCGTTCATCGGCGTCGCCCGCGTGTCGACGGCGGCGCTGCCGCTCGTCGTCGTGCTGCTGGCCGTGGCGGTCATCGGGTTCGGCTCGACGGTCGAGGCGAGCCTGAGCCGTGCACAGCGCCTCGCGACGTACGCCTCGGTGGGCGGGGACGCGCGGGTCGACGCGGTGACCATGAGCCGGGACGTGATCGACCGGGTGCGCCGCACACCCGGCGTACGGGCCGTCGTGCCCGCGCAGACCGTCCACGCGGCCCGGATGTCCGTGGACGGCCAGCTCATCAGCGAACTCACCGTGATCGGCGTCGACCTGCCCGCCTACCGGCGGCTGATGGCCGACACGCCCCTGCGGCCGCCGGTGTGGCCGCGCGGCCCCGGGATCCCGGCGCTGTTCTCCCCCACCGCGCACGCGCCGAAATCGGGGGTCAGCGTGTCCACCGACTACGGCCAGAGCATCCCGCTGCGCAACGCCGGCACGGTCACGGGCTTCCCCGGCCAGTCCGGCGACGACCCGTTCGTCCTCGTGCCCGCCGACGCGCTCAGCCGCGCCACCGGCGGCGGCAACACCGGCTCGGTCTCCATCTTCGTCCGCGGCGACCACATCGACGCGGCGGCGCTGTCGCGCGCCGCCGCCCAGCCGTCCCTCGGCGCCGCCGAGAAGAACGCCGTGACGACGTACCGCCAGGAGCACGCCGCGCTCACCCAGGGGACGCTCGGCCGGATCGTCGGTCAGGGGTTCGGCCTGACGGCCGCCCTCGTGACCTGCTACGGAACGCTCGCGATCCTGGTGATGCTGTTCGCGGGCGCGCGGGGCCGCGGGCGCGCCGTGTCGTACCTGCGCACACTCGGGCTGAGCCGCCGGCAGGCGCACTGGCTGGCCGTCGTCGAGATCGCGCCGGTGCTGCTCGTCGCGTTCGCCGGCGGGTGGGCGCTCGGGCTCGTCCTGCCGCGTCTGCTGGGGCCCGCCATCGACCTGAGCCCGTACACGGGCGGGTCGCCGGTCCGGCACTTCGTGCCCGACCTGGCGGTCTCCGCGTCGCTCGCCGGCGGACTGCTGGTCTTCGCGGCCCTGGCCGTGTTCATCGACGCCCTGGTCGCGACGCGGCGCGGCCTCGGCGGCGTGCTGCGGATCGGAGAGGTATGAGTCTGGACGAACCCGACCTGGCGGAACTTGAGCGCCGCGCCGGCACCACCGGCCCGGCCTACGGCGCGGACGCCCACATCGTCTGCGACAACCTGGTGCGGATCTACCAGACGCAGGGCGTCGAGGTGATCGCGCTGCAGGGCCTGGACCTGCTCGTCGAGGAGGGCGAGATGGTCGCGCTCGTCGGCGCGTCCGGGTCGGGCAAGTCGACGCTGCTGAACATCCTGGCCGGGCTGGACGTGCCGACCGCGGGCGTGGCGCGGGTCGCCGGGGTCGACCTGCTCGACATGTCGGGCCGCGACCGGCTGCGGTTCCGGCGGGAGCTCGTCGGGTTCGTGTGGCAGCAGACCGCGCGGAACCTCCTGCCGTACCTGTCGGCCGCGGAGAACGTCGAGATGCCGATGCGGTTCGCCGGTCTCGGGCGGAAGGCGCGGCGCACGCGCGCCCTCGAACTGCTCGACCTGGTCGGCCTGGCCGACCGCGCCACGGCGCGACCGGCCGAGATGTCCGGCGGCGAACAGCAGCGCGTCGCCATCGCGGTGGCCGTCGCGAACCGGCCGAAGGTCGTCCTCGCCGACGAGCCCACCGGCGAGCTCGACACGGCGACCGGCGCGTCGGTGTTCGCCGCCCTCCGCACCGCGAACCGGTCCCTCGGCGTCACGACCGTCATCGTCACCCACGACCCGGAGGTCGCCGGCAACGTCGACCGGACGATCGGCATCCGCGACGGGCGGACGAGCAGCGAGATCCTCCGCCGCACCTCCGAGTCCGGCGACGTCGTCGTCGCGGAGTACGCCGTGCTCGACCGGGCGGGGCGGCTGCAGCTCCCCCGGTCGTTCACCACGGCGCTGGACATGAAGGACCGGGTACGCCTGGAACTGGAGACGGATCACATCGGAGTCTGGCCTGATGATCACCGTTGAGGGCCTGAACAAGGCGTACGGGGCGAACCACGTCCTCCGGGACGTGAGCTTCACGGTCGAGGCCGGGGAGCTCCTGGCCGTACGCGGCCGTTCGGGCTCGGGGAAGACGACGCTGCTGAACCTCATCGGCGGACTCGACAGCCCGGCCTCCGGCCGGGTCGTCGTCGGCCCGTGGGAGGTGACCTCGTCCGGCCCGGCGGAGCTGCAGCGCATGCGCCGGGAGACGGTCGGGTTCGTGTTCCAGTCGTTCGGGCTGATCCCGGTGCTGTCGGCGGCGGAGAACGTCGGCGTGCCGCTGCGGCTGACGCGGACCCCCGCCCGCGAACGCGAGGAGCGCGTGCGGCTGCTGCTGGCCATGGTGGGCCTCGCCGACCACGCCCGGCAGCGCCCGTACGAACTGTCCGGCGGCCAGCAGCAACGCGTCGCCATCGCCCGCGCCCTGGCCCGGTCGCCGCAGGTGCTCATCGCCGACGAGCCGACGGGACAGCTCGACTCCGAGACCGCCCAGTCGATCATGCAGCTGATCCGCGCCGTCGTCCGCGACCAGGGCGTCACGGCCGTCGTCGCGACCCACGACCCCCTCCTGGTCCGCCACGCCGACCGCGTCATCGAACTCCGCGACGGCGCCGTGCTCTAGCAACATGTGCCCAATCGCCGCTGACGGTTGAGCAGTGACAGACGAGTTGGCATGGAGAACGCTCGGCACGCCTAACTTCGTCGTGGTGGTGCTGTGGTGGTCTAGTGCACGGCGAGCAAGTCGGCGAGGCACCAAGTCGCTTTGCACCCCAGCTCGAGGGCTGTGCCCGCACTGACCAGGTCCATCACGACCGGCAGCGTGTCGATGTCCGCAAGCGACATCCTGACTTTACCTCCGCTTCCCTTCCGCGGAGCAGGTGTTTCGGTACGGGAGGGCCGGTGAGGCGTCCCGCATCAGGACAGGGCGGAGACGCCCAAGGCCGACGTCTGCGGTTGGGCGATGCCGCGAACGGATGCCCGGGACCTGCGGCGGCCCGCAGCGGTCGACTGAGCCCCTGCCAATCGGTCGAGCACCCGCCTGGGGCGATCCCCATCGACGCTCGCCTCGATACGGGTCGTCAACGCGAATCCGCCGGTCTGCGCTCACACGTCGATCAGGTCCCCCCGGGTGAAGGCGGGCAGGCCGCCGAGCCGGATCCTAAGCGCGCTGGCACGATCACCACCGGCGGGGGACGGCCGCTTACCGACGCTCGGACGGCGCCGGAGGGAGGGGCGTAAGGATGAGTGCCCTGGGCAGTGACCGCGGTCCGGATGTCCCTCTGGCGGCCACCGCTCCACATGTGGTGACCCCATCCGGCTGGCCTGCCGCCCAGGGCACGCACATATACGCCTACCTTGATAACGCCGGTCAAGCCGATGCAGTCGGGGGCTGTCGGGTGTGGTCGCGGGCGGCATTATGGCGCACTAACCACACAGCCGATTGAGGCGTCCGGTTGCACGGCACAGGCGTCATCGATTCACAGCACCACGCCGTGAAGGTCGTTCCTGGCCGCTGTCTGACGCCTTACCCGGTCCGGGCGCTTGGTCCTCGGGCTGGGTGATTGCTCGGCGCAGGATAAGGACCTCATGGACGTTCACGTGCAGCGGAATACCGGCGGCGCGGGCTTTGCGGGTTTCGTGCATTGCGAAGAACGATGCCCTCGTCACCAGGTGGCCGTCTTTGATCCCGCACAGCAGAGCCACGAGTCGCTGCACCGCTTCTGACCGTACGGCTCCCCGACATCGGCGTGCCGATGCGCGCGGCCGCCCCCGGCCGCCACCTCCATTCCGGACCGCCTACCAACGCCCGAACGAAGCCCTGGCGGCCGCCGTCACGGCCATCACCCGGTTCGTCACCCAGAAGCACGCCGCCCGCACCGAGGAGGTCTGGCATGCCTGACTGGACGATCTCCACCACCGGCACCGACCCGGCACCTGCGCAGGTCCTCGCCGAGGAAACCTATCTGCCCCTGACCCGCCCGACCCAACACACTCCGAGCACCTACCTGCTGCACGGATCCGACCAGGCCCGGATCGCCGCGGCCGCGCAGGCCACGCTGCAGGCCGGCCATCGCCTCGTCCTGCTCCCCGGCCCGTCGACCGGAGCCCTGCCAGACGGCATCGCCCTGCGGATCGACGAGTGGCGATGCCGCCTCGACGAGCACACCGGCGGGGACGTCCGCAGCGGCTGGAACGTGGCGATGTTCACCTCCGGCAGCACCGGGACCCCGCGTGGGTACGGGTTCACCAGGCCGCAGCTAGACCGGGTCACCGCCTGGTACGAGCAGATCTACCGGGTCACCAAGGACAGCATCCTCGTCACCGCGCTTCCGGCCGCCTACAACTTCACCTTCGTCGCCGGCGTTCTCCTCGCCGCCCGGCTCGGCGCCCGCCTGCACCTCAGCCGATCCCTCCCACGGGTCCTGCACGACGCCAAGCACCTGGCCGGTACGGCGGACCGGCTCGTCGTCCTGGCCAACCCCGTCATCCTCGACCAGGCTCAAGCGGCCGGCCCGCTGCCGCGCAACGTCCTGGTCGACTCCGGCGGCGCACCGCTCAGCACCACCGCGGCCATGGACTACCGCAACCACGGCATCGACCTTCGCGAGGGCTACGGCCTCACCGAGACCGCGAGCCTCACCCACTTCGACACCGATGCCGGAATCGCCTCAGTCGGAACGGTCGGTGTCGGGATGCCCAGCGTGCGCACCGTCATCGACACCGTTGGCGGTGCACCCGTCGTCGAGGTCGCCAGCCCGGCCATCGGCGTACCTCTCGATCATGCCGAGCCTGCGCCCGGAGGGCGGCTGCTCACAACCGACCTCGGCCGCCTCGATGATCGCGGCCGGCTGCGGCTGCTCGGCCGCATCGGCGACGAGCAGATCGGTGGTCTGTGGCCCCGGGACACCCTCGACGTCCTCGGGCCGTTCCTGCGTCGACGCAGCGCGCTCGTCCGCCATCACACGGGCCAGGCGACAATCCGCCTGCTCGCCGAGGCCAGCGCCGAGTACACCACCGCGATCCAGTGCCGCGCCGCCGATGCTCTGGGCATATCACCCGACGACGTCTTCGTGACCAGCCAGGGCCCGACGCCCCTCCTGCACTCGGTCAGGCTCACACGAAGCCAGCCGCGCTGACCGGCCTACGGGAACATCGACAGCCACCTCGCGCAGCAACGGGAGCCAAGGTCATATCTGGTTATGGCATGCGGTCGGGACTGAATCGCTAATCGGTTCAGTCCCGACCGCACGCGCGCCGCCGAAGACGCCCTGCGTCGAGATGGCGAACCGCAGCGCACCTACTCACTGCTCATGGGACCGGCCGCCGGGACCGTGGACTCCCACACCGCCAGAACGCTCACCGAAATCGGAGACCTGCCCGGCACCGAGCAGTCTTCACCTCCTGGGATCCGGTCGCCTTCCCGCGCGTTCACCTGCTCACCCACATGGACCGCGGAGACTGTCTCGCCGCCCAAGCTTGCGCCGATGAGGCCGTAGCAGCCTGGAGCCGGCGCTCGATCTGGCCGAGGGAATGGCCTCATCCCGAACCAGAACCGCGTTGGCGTCCATCCGGCCCACCCTCACCGTTTACCGGCGCTGTGGTGTTCCCGGCGCGGCCCTTTTGGAGCACCGGATCCGGCAGGCAACCTTCTGAGAGGATCGATCCCGTGACCGACACCGCCCTGCCCCCGGCGCTTGCCTCCCACACCCTGCTCGTCGCCGCCGTCATCGTGCACGACACCACAGCGGGCCGGGTGCTGCTGATCCAGCGCGGACCCGACGCCAAGTTCGCTGCTGGGCATTGGGATTTGCCTGTCGGTAAAGCCGACAAAGGCGAGGTCATCACCATGACCGCCGTCCGGGAGTTGAAGGAGGAGACCGGCCTGGTCGTGGAGCCGGCCGAGCTGAAGGTCGCAGGCATCATCCAGGGCGCGTGGGGTGTCGAGGCCCCCAACGGCTTCTTGACCGTCGTCTTCGTCGCCGACACCTGGGCCGGCGAGCCGGTGAACGCCGAGCCGCACAAGCACTCTCAGGTGACGTGGTTCCTCGTCGAGCAGGTGCCCTCACAGTTCGTGCGCACGACGCGCGAGGCACTGATGAACTACCTCCACGGCGGACCGATGGTGTTCACCGACGGCTTCTAACGTCCCCATGGCGTTCAGGACGCCAGTGTGCGTGCGCGAGGAGACCTCCTCGGAGTTGATCACGTTGACCGCTTCTCCGCAGCGGGCCAGGAGATCGCGACCAGTCCGTGGGCCTTCTCCATGACCGCGACGCCGTCCGGCAGGTCGAGTTCGTCGCTGCCTGTGGGCCAGAACGCGAACGTGGGGGCTGGCCCGCGCCGGGCCTGGCGGTCCCACGCCCGGATCTGCTCGACCATCACCGCCGCGGCGGCCTCTGCGTGGCAGCCGTAGGCGCGTGCTCCGAACTCCGAGCCGGTGCCACCGGCGGCCGGGCGTACGACGAGGTAGGCGAGCGAGTCGTCGCGTACGGCCCCGAAGGGGAACCACCGGCCGGTGCTAAGAGCCAACACGTCCTTCTCGGCCGTGATCCGGCAGAAGCCGGGCAGGAAGCAGGCGAACCACAGGTGCAGGTCGGCGAACGAGACGCCGTGGCCGATCGTGGCGCCGGACCATACCTCTGCGGGCTCGGTCGCCAGGACACCGTCCAGTTGGTGCGGGTTCTCCGGTGCTCCCTCGTCGAAACGGAGCTCGACGCGGCGACCTTGAGCATCGGTCAACGGAAGCGCCGATTCGTGACGCGCGCCGGCGCCCTGCATCGCGACGAACCCCGCCACCTCGGAGGAGGTACTCACCAGGTGACCCGCCTCACGGCGAAAAGCGATGGCACGGGTGATGCCGTTCATCCGCAGCGGTACGACGAGCCGTCCGCCATCGGTGAGTTGCTCCCGCCAGGCCGGGGGGATGTCCCAGGCGCCGACCGTGACGATGACCGCGTCGAAGGGAGCGAACTCGGGGGCTCCCTGCTCGGCGTCGGCCAGCGTCACCGTGACCCGGCCGCCGTACCCGGTGGCGTCCAGCAGGAAGCTGGCGCGGTCGGTCACCTCCGCGTCAATGTCGGCCGTGACGACGCGCCCCTCCGGGCCGACCACCTCGGCCAGCAGCGCGGCGTTGTAGCCGCCCGATCCCACCTCGAGCGCGCTCATGCCCGGCCGAAGCTCGGCCTGCTCGATCATGCGGGCCTGGATGAACGGCGCGCTGACCGAGGAGATCGCGGCCCCGTTCTCACTCGTCTTGGTCACCACCGCCTGATAGGCGTCGTACGCGGCCTCCAGGGTCGTGCCGGCCGGAACGAACTGCTCACGCGGCACCGTACGGAAGGCGTACTCCACCCGTGGGGAGGTGATCTTGCCGTCCGTGAGGAGCTGGTCCGTCATGGCGTCGCGGAGAGCACGCGCAGCGCTTGCGGTGGGAATTCGAGGGCTGCCGGTCGTCGTCACCGACGTCACCCTAATCGCAGGGACCGGCCCGCCGGGGGCAGCACCGCGCTGTTCGCATGAACCCGTCGCGGGCTGCGCGAGGCCATTCCGCCGGCATCGCCGATCAGGTGCGGCCGTGGCGGCCGATACGTGTCGGACCACCCGATCATGCGCCCCGCCGCGTAGTGTCCCCGCCCGACACGGTTCCCCCGGGGAGGCAGATGATGATCACGCCGACGCGAACATTCTGGGAGTTAGTGCTTCGAAGCTGCAGGAGCGGCAGTAGTCGCCGCACGCAGGGCTCTACCCCCGGTTCGCCTGTAGTCCGAGCGCCGGCGACATGAGCAGACGTGGCCTGCTTAAACGACTCGCCACATCCGACCAGGCCAAAGAACATCTTCACCGGATCAGCGCGCCGCTTCGCGGTGACCGGCGCTTCCGTCGCTACTTCATCGCTGGCCAGATCAATGCCGCGGGGACGACGATGGAGGTCGGTGCCCTGGCGTTCGTGGTGTTGGGCACCGGGGCCGGTGCACCGGGGATCGCGATGGTGCTGCTGGCCAACATGGTCGCCGGCATCGTGATCAGCCCGCTGGGCGGGGTGGTCGCCGACCGGCTGCCCCGCGCGTTGATCATCGCGGTAGTCGAATGCGTGATCGGCTTGATCACCGTCGCCGAGACCATTCTCATTGCCACCGGGCGCGCGGCGGTGTGGAACCTGGCGGCGCTTGCCGCGGCGAATTCGGCCGCCGCGTCGTTCTCCGAACCCGCCCGCGTGGGGCTGATCCCGGCCATCGCCCCGGCCGAGCAGCTGCAGGAGGCCAACGCGCTGGTTCAACTGTCGCGCCACGTCATCCGAACCGTCGGACCGGCCATCGGCGGCACGATCGTCGCCACCGCCGGGCCCGCCTACGGTGTCGGCCTCAACGCGGTCTCGTTCTTCGCCTCCGCCGCGCTGATCGCCACGATCAGCGCCCCCCGTGCCGCTCGCCGAGCCTTGAGTTTGCGGGCGGACCTGGTGGAAGGCTGGTCGGCGGTCCGATCCCGGCCGTGGATCTGGGCCAGCTTGATTGGTGCTGCGGTCATGGTCCCCGGCTGGCACGTCGGCTACGGGATTCTGGGTCCGCCGTGGGCGAAAGCGCATCTGGGCGGGGCCTGGGCATGGGGCCTGATCGCCTCCAGCCTGGGCTGCGGTATGGCCCTGGGCGCGGTCGTATCGCTGCTGTGGCGGCCGACGCGCGCCGGATGGGCCAACTGCCTCGGCTGCGCCGCGCTCGCCCTCCCCGATCCCGTGATGGCCGCCGGCGCGCCACTGCCGGTCGTGATGGGCGCGGTCGCCGTGGCCGCCGGTGGGCTCAGCGTCGCCTCGATCGCCTGGCAGACCGCGATCCAGCAGCACATCCCCACCGTCCAGCAGGGCCGCGTTGCAGCCTACGCCGGGATCACCGAAATCTCCCTGGCACCCGCCGGGTACCTGCTGGTCGCCCCCGTCACCAGCGCGATCGGCGTACGCGCCACCCTCACGGGGTGCGGGGCTCTGCTCGCCGTCGCCAACTTGGTGCCGTTGCTGAGCCGCGACGTTCGCCGGCTGAGACTCCACCCGCCCGGCCCCCACAGCGCCGAGGAGATCAGCTCGCTCACTCGGCGAGGGGCGGAAGACTCCGCAGACCAGGTCGAGACACCGGCCGGCGCGGCTGCGGAGCGGCTCGCCGAACCACCGGCACGATAAAGCGATGCGGCGCTTGCGCGGACACGTCGCCGAAATGGCGGCCCCGCTGACGAACCGGCAGTTCCGCGTCTTCTTCGCAGCGCAGGTGATCTCATCGGCCGGGGGAGCTGTCGCACCCATCACCCTCGCCTTCGCCATCTTGCAGCTGGGCGGCCGGGGCACGGGCATCGCCGTTGTCTTGGGGGTTGAGTTCAGCGTCTACATAGCGCTGCTCCCGGTCGCCGGCGTCATCGCCGACCGCATGCCTGGCAAACCGCTGCTGATCGCTTCCCAGGTCGTCCTCGCCTTCTTCCAGTTGGCCGAGGCCACCTTGATCCTGTCCGGCGTGGCGACGGTGTGGTCGCTGGCCGCGGTCTCCGGCGGAGGCGCTGCAGGGGCGGCACTGTTCACCCCGGTCGGGCGGCGTCTGCTCGCCCAACTACTGCCTGGGGCAGCACTCGCCCGCGCGAACGCACTCACCCAGGCCACCAAGCACGGGATCGCCGCCCTCGGGCCTGTGGCCGGCAGCGTGCTCATCGTCACGATCGGCGCGGGCTGGGGCATCCTGTGGTTTTCCGAACGCCGTCCTGGTCGAACGCCTGCTGAGCTGGGATCGAACGTCAGCGACATGTTCACGACGTGGCGAGTCCTCCGGACGTGTGCACGGTATCAGTCCGAACCCGCGATGGTGCTGCGGCGTTCAAGGAGGGTGACGTCCCGCCATTGGCTGTCGTGGCGGCCGATGCGTTGCCGGGTGCCGACGGTGCGGAATCCGGCGTTTGCGTGTAGGCGGAGGCTGGCGGTGTTCTCGGGGAAGACGCCGGATTGGATGGTCCAGATACCGGCGGTCTCGGTGGAGTCGATCAGGGCTTGGAGGAGCGCGGCGGCGATGCCGCGGCTGTGGTGGTCGGGATGGACACCCGTCGTTCTGTGACAGCCCACGCGTTTCAGCTGGACCGCGGCGTCCCGTCACCGCCACTGCTCTCAACCTCTCTCCTAGTGGTCGTAGTGGAGTTTGGCCCAGACGATGATCTGGAAGGTGATGATGTCGGGCCGACCGGTGTCCTGCTGAACGTCGGTGACGCGGAGCAGCGCGCGGTGGTGGCCATTGGTCAGGGCGCAGATCATCAGACCGGGCCGGATCCGGGCCGGCTGCACGGTGATGCCGGTGTCCTGGAGCAGGCTGCATTCCTTGCGGGTGCCGACGCTGCCGGGCGGCAGGATCCCCAGGTTGGAGTCGCCGTGTCCGCCGGTGAGAGAGCGGTAGGTGTCGGTGAACTCCAGGTCGGCGACGGCGCTGCCCGGCGCTCTTTCCAGTTGCCAGTCCGGGGCCAGGGAGTCCAGGTCCACGACCCGGCCGGGCTGCAACACTAAGGGGCCCGCCCGTCGCTGGGTGTCGGGCGTCACCGTCACGGCCGGCGCCGAGGTCGGCGGTAGGGCGTTGCGCGTGCCCGGCGTCGCGTGCCGGGAGGTGCCGTGCGCGCCGCCTGCGGATCTGGCTGCGAGGACCGCGGCGACCGCGACGACCGCGATCCCGGCCAGTCGTCGGCCAGGAGCTCGTTGTTTTGCGCAGGCCGTCAATGGCTACCGGCACTGAAATTGTCAGTGAATCGGGGCCCGGCCGCGCGTCGGCGGTCGTCGACAGCGGCTCACCGAGTTCCCTGCCCATCCCCGCATTGGTCAGATGGAGCCCTGGTGTTTCGGGTGGGGCTCGAAGCGCTGCGCCGTCGCCCCGCAGCGTCGTATTGGGGTGCTGCTCGGGTCAGGATGGGGCGCAAGGAGCGCCGGTTGAGCCGGTGTTGCCGCCATTGGTGAAGCTATGGGTGTCGGTGTATGGGTGGGCGACGTAGCAGAGGCTGTTCGGGACTGCAGCGAGCGGGAGGTTGAAGTCGGCGGCACCGCTGAAGGCTTTGGGGTCTGTGTTGGTGTCGATCTTGATCAGGTCGGAAGTCCACCACAGCATTCCGGCAGAGTCGTATGAGTGCCATCCGACTCTGCCCCAACGCGATCCTTCGTAATAGAGCCCGATTGAGCCGTTGAAGTTGTGCCCGTACTTGTTGAGCCAACCAGAGTCCCAGTGGATTTCGGCATACACCTGACGGCAGGCGGTACCGCCGATGTAGCCCATGTAGAGGTCGCCAGCGTGGCCTTTGTAGTCCAGGCCGACGCCGTGCCCGACGACGATCGGTGGTAAGCAGGAGGTATCGGCGTGTGCTGCTCCGCCTGCTGTTACCCCGGTCAGCACCGATCCGGCCATGACGGCGGCCGTAGCCGCGGATCTGATCGCACGTCGCATACTCCCGATGGTCATGTTTCATAGGCTGCGGCGATAGCAGGTGAATGCATAGTTATGTAAATGAGACATCCCTTGAACTACCTTGTCCCTCTGATCGACGGCCGACTGGGCGACCAGCGCCAGCAGAATCGGGAACCGCCGCTCCTGACGCCGCCGCAGGCCCTGCACCGTCGACCGGCGGCCCAGCGTCGCCAGGAACCTGCGGCGCTCACGCGGCAGCATCGACAAATCCAGCAGGTGGGCGACCATCCCGCGCAGGAACAGCAGCTTGTCGATGGCCACCTTCACCGCCGCGGCGCTCGCCTCCACCGCCGGCGTGGTCAGCCACGCCAGCCGGGTCGCCCCCACCGCCGGGTCGGCCACCAGCAGCGCGCCCAGGCCCTCGCGCATCCGTTCGGTCAGCAGGTGGTCGACCTTCTCCGACGTCAACGCGCCCGCCGCCGACCGAGCCGAGGCGACCAGCTCCATCGGCGTGACCACGCCCGGCCGCGTCACCCTGGCGCTGACCATGAACTCCGCGCAAGGAACCGATCAGCCTCCAGATAGACCGAGCTCTCCGGCCACACGATCGTGAACGACCGCCTGCCGTTCCTCCACTCGATCTGCTGAACTCGTAGATCACCAAGGACAAGCCGTCGCCCCACAAACCCCTCCGAATCTCTACGGGCGCACATTCCGAACACGGAAGGTTAACCAGGCCATCACGCGGCAAAATGCAGCCTCGCCGGACGTCCCGTACATGCGCTGGTGCGGTCGGTAAATTGTGGGACTGCCTCACCTACATCGCCGCCGCCGTCTTGTTCACGCGCCTCCCCACCGTACGGGCAACGGGGGAGCAGAGCTTGGGCCGGCCGGTCGGCGTACGTCTCGCTGAGCTCAGCGCCGGTATCCACGCGATCACCAGCAGGACCTGGCTGTGGACCACGACCCTCGCCGACTGCGTCACCGGGGGCGCGTTCACCGCAGCCATGCTGATCGGCCCGCTGTACGCGCGCGAGCATCTGCACGGCGCCCTCAGCTGGGGAACCATCACCGGCATGCTTGCCGCCGCGACCTCGATCGGCAGCATCCTCGCCGCCCGATGGCCAAGCCACCGGCCCGGCATCCTCATGAGCCTGGGCACCGCGTCCACGGCGGCCGGGTTCGCCGCGATGAGCGCCGGCCTGCCCCTGCCAGCCATCGTGGCAGGCACCCTACTGGCCGGCATCGCCTTCGGGCCCTCCCAGGTCACACGGGTGACCGCACTGCAACAGCACATCCCGGTCAACCAGCTCGGACGCGTGGCCGCCTGCCAGGAACTCGTCACCGTACTACCCACCCCGATCGTCTACGCCGTCGCAGGCGCCGCCGCCGACACGCTCGGCTTCCGAACCGTCCTTGCGGTCTGCGCCGCCCTCATCGCCGGGCCCGCGCTCCTACCGCTGACGGTCCCAAGCGTCCGCCACCTCACCGCCGGGACCATGAACGGCGGCCGAGCCACTGCCAGGCCAC
The DNA here is from genome assembly GCF_024055675.1 of Actinoallomurus rhizosphaericola. Taxonomy (NCBI): domain Bacteria; kingdom Bacillati; phylum Actinomycetota; class Actinomycetes; order Streptosporangiales; family Thermomonosporaceae; genus Actinoallomurus; species Actinoallomurus rhizosphaericola. Next base: position 180,094 of record NZ_JAMXMW010000019.1, read on the forward strand.
GGTCACCAGGGGCACGAAAACGTCGTTGACCTTCATGCGACGGCTCTCGGGCGGGCCGATGAAGATCGGTTCGGCGGGGCCAGTTCGGCACCGACCATCATCCCGTTCCGACTTAACTTGGCTGCCTCGTCGCTCTGCGCCGGGACCTTAAACACCGACACGTGCAGGTTCGGGTGGAACCAGGACGGCCCGACGAACCGGGCCGAGTGCGGGCCCGCACGTCCGATGGCTCGTAGGGGGCCGCGACCCGGCCCCCTACTCGATCTACTTAGCCATGGCTTCGTTCGCCAGACGGGGCACCGGATGTTCGCGAGCTACGGCACCACTTTGCCCAGCGCCGGATGATCATATTCGTGAGCAGCGGCTCCACCTGTGGTCCTCATGCGACCTCGGCGCATGGACTGCATCGTTCGCGGCGCACCGCTACGGTCAATGGTCCGGCCATCGCGAGGACGACGTCATCGGAGGAGCACATGAACGAGCCCGTTGCGCCAGACGATGCCGTTGGGCCCGAGGGTGAGGAGACGCCTGCGTCGGCTGCTCCCCAGGACGCGGGCGCCAAGGCTGCCGGTGAGACTGAGCGGGGTTCGAGTCCCTACGCGACCGGTGGCGGAGGGGTTTCGTTCGCCCATCGTGTCGCGGCCGTCTACCTGGCCAGCATGTTGACCGGAGCCCGGCGGGCCGAGGCGTCTGAGCTGCCGGTGCGGAGGGTGTCGTTTCAGACCGGTCCAGGTCACCCGGTCGATGACCTTCTTGTCGAGTGTGGCGACGACATAGCAGAGGTGACGCTCGCCGTGGCCTGTCGGGCCACGCCGAACTTCGTCCAGAGTGATGACGAGACGGTGAAGCTCGTCGCGTCGCTGCTCGCCGAGGTGGAGAAGTTCGACAGTGATTCCCACCAGGTGGCGGTCGCGACCGCTGGCTGGTCTAGTCAGTGGGAGAAGCTTGCGACGGTGTGCGACATCGCGCGAGCTAATGCTGACTCGGAATCGTTCCAAGCGTCCATGGAAGTCGATGGCCGCTGGTCTAAGCCGGTGCGTGAGCGGTTCGGCCAGTTCCTGAAGATGGTCGATAAGGCTGTCGAAGACGGCGCCTCCTCCGAAGAAGTGCTGTGGCTGGCGTGGCGGCTCCTTGGCCGGCTGCACGTGCTCAACTTCGCTGTTCAGAGCCCGGACGAGGCGGACCGCACGGCAGTGGCGACGTCGTTGGCCGGTGTCGCTGCGGCACACGTCGACGGGGTCGTGGTCCGGGACCGGATAGAGGTCGAGGCAACCCGCTACGACGCGACCGGCGCCGTGGTGGATCGCCATCTCCTGCGTCGTGACCTTCACGTCGTCTTGGACTCGGCCGCGACGCGAAGCCGGCGCGCGTGGACGGTAATCGCTGAACACCGAAAGTTGGCCGTTGCCAGTGTGCGGACCACCATCGGTGATGAGTCATCCGGTGGGCCGGTCGAGATCGCGTTCGCCGACCGTCGCGAGGAGCTCGCAGAAGCTTTGCGCGCAGCCGGAGCTGCAGGGTCGGCTCTGCTGATATCTGGTGAGTCCGGTATCGGTAAGAGCGCGTTGACGCTGTCAGCCATCGAAGAGCTTGAAGCCGCGGACCCCGCAGGATTCGAGGCGGTGGTGGTGAACTTCCGCAGCTTGCCGCAGTCGAGCTTGGAGCTTCGTGCAGTGCTCGGGATGTCGATGGAGGACGTGCTCGCGGAACTTTCGGCACCAAGCCGGGTCCTGGTTGTCGACGCTGCTGATGCGGCACTGGAGCGGTCCGCTGGTCTGCTGAGCGACCTGATGCTGGCCGCGGCTGCCGCGGGTGTCGGGCTCGCCGCCGTCACGTCTGACCAGGCATGTAGCTTCGTACAGGAGCAGGTGGAGCTGGGTTTCGGGAAGCCCATTCCATCCTTCACGATGAAGCCGCTGGAGGACGAGGACATCTCTGTCGTCTCGGACCACTTCCCGCTTCTGCGCGCGGTCCTGCGGGACCTGCCTGCGAACTCGCTGTTGCGACGGCCCGTTGTGCTGGACCTGTTGGCACGGACCGGGTTGGAGCTCGATAGCTCACTGGGTGAGTGGGAGTGCCTGCAGTTGGTGTGGAGAAAGGTCGTACGGGGCGACGGACGCCCGGGCGTCGGCTCGGCGGAGGCTCGCGAACAGACGTTGCTCGCGGTGGCGGCGTCGACGATGCAACTGCCCGAGGACCGACGACCTGGTGCCGGCGTCAACGCTCCAGCGGTCGATGCCCTGCGGCGGGACCATCTGCTCGCGCCCGCGAGCCCATATCGAGACCAACCGGAGTTTGCGCACGACGAAGTCCGGCGGTATGCGACCGCCATCCTTCTAGTCCGCGGCCAGGCCCCGACCGTGCTGCTGGGAGCAGCTGGCGTGCCCCGGTGGGCACTGTCCGCCGCCACGCTCGCATGCAAGGGACTGCTGAAAGCACCGGGCGTTCAACCCGCCCGAGTGTTCGTCCAACTGCTCTCGCAGTTCACGTCGTTCGCGGCATCGCACGGACCCAGGTGGGCTGACGTCCCCATAGAGGCGGTTCTGGAGACGCCGTCCGCATACCAGTGCCTGAAGGCAGCGTTCGCGGATGAGTCCGTTGGCCTCGTGCTCGGTGACGTGGTTCGCGTGGTCAAGCAGAGGCACAAGGTCAACGCGTTGGTCGACCCCGTCTTCTCGACCCCAGTCGTGCAGATTCTCCTCGACGAGGAAGCGCCGTGGAACGTGTCGAAGGATTCGTTCGAGCTGCTCGCGGACTGGTTGCAGGCTCTGTCCTTGGCGAATGTACCGGCGGGAAACGAGCTGCGCATCAGGCTGCGGGGCCGCCTGCTTGCCTACTGGGACTCGTTCCCTCCGCGTGACACCAGTGGTGACGTCCTGCCCAGCTGGATGCCCGAGCGGCGTCGGCGTCGACGCGAGCTGGACTACCACCTCACTGAGGAGAAGTTCGTCGAGACCTTGGCTCTGCTCGGACCGGACGTCGACGACGCCGCCGAAGCGTGCCTTCGGGCGATCGCCGACGACGCGCCGGCGTTCCTGGCCCCGGCTGCCGACTCGCCGTTGAGCGCCCGAGCCTTGGCGCAGAAGAACCCGGAGCTTTTGGCGGCGTTGATGGAGGCCTACTACATCGACGACGAGCACAGTTGGCACCACGATGAGGGCGTCCGAGGGCATCAAGGCCGCTGGACTGGCACTGGGGCACCGTTCTTCCAGTACTTCTTTGGTGGATTCTGGCAGCTGTTCCAGACCGCCCCCTTGCGGACATCGGTGCGGGTACTAAACAACATCTTGAACAGCGGTGCACGGGCGCGAGTTGAAACGTTGTCTCGGCTCAACTCAACCGATGTTTTCGCTGGGCCGGTCGCCGAACCGGGCGCAAAATCCGTTGCCGGAACCGACGGCGCAGACGAAGAGGGTGAAGACTGTGGTGCCGTCCTGAACCTCGACGGCACCGCCCGCTTGTACGTGGGCGACAGCCACGTTTGGAGCTGGTACCGGGGTACATCAGTCGGCCCGTACTCGGCAATGAGTGCGCTCCAGGCGATGGAACGCCTCGCTGACGGATGGCTGAGCAAGGGCGCGTCGCCGAAGAAGGTCGTCGAGGTACTCCTGAACGGATGCGAGAACCTGGCGGTCCCGGGGGTGCTGTTCGGTCTGCTGGTGCGCCACATAGAGAACGTCGACACCGAGCTCGACCCGTTCCTCGCCGAGCCGATCGTCTGGGAACTGGAGTTCGCCCGACGGACGAATGAGCACATCGGACTGCGAGCAACAACCGAAGGCTTCGTGAATCTCGAACGTCGCCAGTGGACACCGCGTGAGGCGGCCACGTGGCTCATGACTCACGGCGGGCAGGAGCGCGCCGAGGCTTTGAAAAAGGTCGCCGAGCAGCTCGTAGAGAACGGCGACCGGCTCGGAATCAGCCAACAGCTGACGAAGAACTGGGCCGCAAGCCTGGACTCCGACCAGTACCGAATCACTCAGGATGGTGATCAGTACTACATCGAGGTCGTTCCGCCACCTGAGATTCAGGCGGCGCAAGAGACGCACGCGGCGTACCAGGAGCTCGTGCAGACCACCATGCGACTGCAGAACCGGTACTGGGGCTCGGCCAAGCACGAAGCCGACTACGTGCCCCCCTCCTCGGAAGAGATCGCCGCGGACCTGGCTGCCGGCCGTTCGTTGCTCGAGTCCGATGGAGACCAGATGCCGACCCGCCCCATGGACGCCGTAGCCCACGTCGTCCGCGCAGCGGTCGCACGAGCCGCAGCCGGTGACATGGACGCGCTGGGCGGCGAGGGGACCTTCGCGACCGAGTTCGTTCTCGGTGTTGCGTTGTCGTTCCAGGATGCCAAGGACCAGCGCCACGAGGGTCAGTACTTCGACTTCGGCGCCGACCGGGCCGTGGCCCAGACCCTGCCGGCGTTCCTCACATCTGCGATGACCGCACCCCTAGAGGCCGCAGGAGGCTCGACCGATGATGTCGCCGAGGCCGGCCTCGCGATGGCAGGCAAAGCGTCCCTGGAGACGCGGCTATACCTGGCGCGCGGATGCGATGTCGTCTGGGCAGCGCCGTGCCACGGCGCCCCATGCATCCACCGAACAGCGTTGAACTGGTTGGCCGAGTCCGCTCGTATCGCAGAGATCGGGCCGTGGGACCAACACGCCCAGCGGCGGCCGAACGTCCAGATTGTCGGCGACGTCGCCGAACGCCTGCAGGAGTTGGCTGGAGACTCCATCGACATCGCCGTGCTCGACGCAGCCATACGTGGACTCGGCGCAGCCGCGTCCTCGGACCACTGCTGCGCTCACGACTCAGCCAGGCTGCTCGTTACCCTTCTCGACGTCGAGCGACGTGCCATGGTCGAACAGGAAGAGAAGGGCTGGACCGCGGACGACCGCGGGACGCACACCCTCGTCGCCGCACGAGCCCTGCTCGAGGTCTTCGCAAAGAACGGTGACGTCAGGCCGGTGCTCGAACACCTCGATGTCCTTCGCGCGGACGCAGGACTGATGTCGAACTTCCTGCACGGTCTCGCGGCGGCCGGCGCAGAGAACGAACGCCTGGCTGAGGCTGCCCGAGGTGTCTGGCCATCGTTGCTGCGCCACGCCATTGGGTACCTGAGCGACGACCCGAGCCCCTACCAGGACCACCACTGGGGCGACTGGGCCGCCGCTGCCCTCCTGCCGGATCCGCTTCCGTGGACGCAAGGCCTGTACAACGAGGTCATCGGTGCACCTATCGACTGGGTCCGTGCTGAAGACCTCGTCGGGCTGATCGATGCGTGGTCACCCGCCGCCTACGGAGAGGTCAAATGCGTCGACGGGCTCATCGGCATCCTGCGGAAGCTCCCGATGGAGATGCAGGTCTCTCGCGGCCTACGCTGGGTGTCCGACCTGTGCATCCAAGACGGCCGTGTCACAGTCAAACAGTCATGGCTGTCGAACAACTGGCTCAAGGAGGTTCGCAGTACGGCGGAGGAACTCGGCCATCTGGACGAGTGGCAGATGCTTGTCGATTCCTTGGTCGTCGCCGGGAACGAAGGACTGGCGCCGTACAGCAGGTGAGATCTCAAGGCCACTTGTCAGTATTTCCTGAGAACTTCCGGATCTGTCGCGGAGCATACGCTGCCAAACGCCCGGTGGTGTAACTATCCGTCAGCTTGCACGCTGGCTACATGCGCACAACCCAGCTGGGCATCGCGCCGCAGCGCGTGGTGCCTGAACTCGCGAACATCGACCCGTGCCAGATTTGGGCGGTGCCCGAGCTCCCGAACAACTGGAGCCGGGACCCGTGAACAAAGCCATAGCCAGGCTCGTCAATCGTCGTTCGTGGCTACCGTGCTGCGGTCGTGTCCGGTGCGATGAGTGCGGCGGTGTGTTCGGCGGCGGCGCGGGAGATTTCGGGGTAGACGCTGGTGTAGGTGTCGCGGGTGAAGGCGCTGGTGACGTGGCCGAGGGTGTGCTGGGCGATTTTGATGTCGACCCCGGCGGCGAGCATGAGGGATGCTGCTCCGTGGCGTAGGTCGTGCAGGCGGATGGAAGGCCTGCTTCGTAGGCCAGCCATTGGAACTGGTCGGTGACGTGCGCGGGGTGGAGCGGGTCACCGTTTTCGTCGTTGAAGAAGAACTTTGATTCCCCGAGTCCGGCGGCGAGGCGTTCGCGGTTCTGTCGGGCCCGGTGTGCCCGCAGGATCTTGATGGTTTCTTCGTCGAGGTCGATGATGCGGTCGCGCGTCGCTTTTGGGTTTGCCGTGGTGAGGGTTCCAGCCGAGCTGAGTGATCTGCCAGGACACCGCGATCGTCCCGGCTTTGAGGTCGACGCTGGTGGTGTGGATGCCGCATGCCTCGCCGCGGCGCAGGCCGCGCAGGGCGATGAGGCGGAACAAGGGGTAGAGCCGGTGCCGGGTGGCGCGTTGCAGGAACCGGCGGGTTTGCTCTGGCGTCCACACCATGACCGGTGAGGGGCGGGGTTCCGATGTAGGCCTCGATGACGTTGACGCGTTTACCGCCCGCGCGTTCCCGGACGGTGGCGAGGTGCTGGTGGTGGGCGGACTGCCAGGCCCGGACGCGTTCGTCGGTCCACACGACCGGCTTGGGCCGGGTGGCGGGTGGCAGTTCGACGACGGCGGCGGGGTTGAAGTCGATGAGGCGTTCTTGTTTCATCGCGATGTTCAGGGCATGCCGCAGGGTCGCGCGGATGTTGCGCAGGGTGGGCGGGTTCACCACCCGCCGCCATTTGACCTTGGCGCGCAGGGTGGGGTCGTTGCTGGCGCGGGCTTGTCGGATGAGCTCGTTGTAGTCCTCGATGTCGTCGAACATCGCGGAGATGTCGGCGACCCGGAGTTCTTCGACGGGGATGTGGCCGAGGTGTGGTTTGAGGTAGAGGCGGATGTCGCTGGCGTACCGGGCCTTGGTGGTGGCGGTGATCTTCTTTTTGCCCTCGAGCCAGATGTCGAGCCAGTCGCCGAGCAGGATCTTGCGGTCGATCTGCTGGCCGGTTCGGACCTTGGTCCGCACGGTGTCGGCGTCGGGTAGCTCTCCGGTTTTCTTGACGGTGTCGAGGACGAAGTCGGTGATCTTGCTTTTGATCCGCCGGTCGTTGCTGATCGCCAGGAGCTCCTGGGCCTTGCCCAGGTCGTCTTCGGCTGCCTTTTGGGTGAACCCGCCGCGTCGGAGCGGGTTACGGCGTTTGCCGTCCAGGGTGGGAGGGAGTTCGAGCTGGTAGGACCAGGTGCCGTGGCGGGGGTCCACTGGCCGTCCGCGCGGCGGAGTTTCGGGCATTTGGCTTCCAGGCGGCGTCCGGTTTCGGGGTCGCGGCAGCTGCATCGTTTGAACGTTCGCCCACTGGCCATCTCGGATCACTCACTCCCCGGGTTCGGAATGGGTTGGCTGGTAGCCGAGCAGGGCGAGCAGCTCGGGAGTGGGCACCAGGTACTTCTTGCCCACGCGGATGATCCGGCAGGGGAACTCACCGCTCTGGGCGAGTTCGTAGGTCTTGGTGCGGCCCAGCCCCAGGGCTCTGCCCGCGGTGACCAGATCGACCACCGTGGGCAACTCGGCCAGCTCGGCCAGCGACATCCCGGCCCTCACCACGGCCACCCCCCGATCGGGGAGCCGCCGGGGGCGGGTGCGGTCGCCGCTGGTGCCCCGCAGGCGCGTCCGGGGGTCGTTCGGTGCCGGTGCGCCGGGTCACCGTCCACGGCGTGGGCGGTGGTGTGGGGCGGGGTACATCGACGCTCGCCTCCATGGGCGGGGTCAAGCCGAATCCGCTGGTCACCGCAGGCCACTACGGCGGGTGGACGGTGGGTGCTCGCCGGTTGCGGGCCGCACATCCCGGCATCCGATACGGTGGCATCTCGGTGCGGGCGCCATCGCCGCGCGGAGGGCCGGTAGGTCCATGAGCGAGGACCGGAACGGAAGTGATCTGTCCGCGCTCGAGACCTGGGCGGGAAGGTCCGCTGCGGGTCGGCGCAGGTCGGCCGCATGAAGGACCCGGCCGGGCGAACCGATCCCGTCGGCGTTTGACCGATGCTCCCGAACGTGAGTGTTGGACCGGCGGCGTCCGGCAGGGCGCCGATCCGTGCCGCAACGGCGTGAATAGCGTTCTTCGTCCGGCCAGTCCCGGTGGCTCGTCGCCGGGACGTGGCCGGGAGGGGAGACGGAAGGTGCCCTGGGCGGTGACCGCGGCACGGATGGCCCTCTGTCGGCCACCGCTTCCCATGCGGTGGCTCCATCCGGCTGGCCTGCCGCCCAGGGCACGGCCCATGTACGCCCACCTCGATCACGCTGGTCAAGTCGATGCGGCCCCGCCCGCCGGAAGCGGTCGCGAGCAGCTTCATGGCGCACCTGCCGTGCCGTTCACCTCAGCGGAGGCGTCCTTGGCGAGGCGTCGCTGAGCGATGACGTGGAAGGCGGGAGTGAGGTCGATGCCGATCGCCTCGCGGCCAAGACGGCGGGCGGCCAGCACGGTGGTGCCCGACCCGGAGCTGTCACCGAGGTTCAGCCACACGGTCCCTGTTGGCTCCAGGACGCGCCGCAACTCGGCGAAGACGACGCGCAGGTGGCCGACGTAATCCTCAAGGGTGTCTTCGCGGCCGTATTGGCCGGCCATGCCGTAGTCCCGCAGCCCCCAATACGGCGGGCTGGGCACCACACAGTCGATTGAGGTGTCCGGCAGTAGCGCCAGTACGGCGCAGGTGCCACCGGTCCACAGCACGACGCCGCCGAGGTCGACCCTGGCCACCTTCATGACGCCCTGCCCGGGCCGGATACCTGGTCCTCGGGCTGTGGGACGGCCCGGCGCAGGACGAGGACCTCCTCGTGAGCGGTCACGTGCAGCGGAAGGCCGGCGGTGCGGGCTTTACGGGTCTCGTGCATGGCGAAGAACGACGCCCGCGTCACCAGCCGGTCGTCCTTAATCCCGCATAGCAGCGCGACCAGCCGCTGCACCGGCTCAAGACCGGCGTCTTGCGCTGCGGCCCAGACCTGGGCGGGAAAGTCCACATAGTGGCCGTGGTGGCGGAACGGTCGGGTGGTGATGGCGACGATCCCGCCGGGTCGCAGCAGTGGGAGGCACCCGATCAGGATGTCGGTGAATCCGGCCAGCAACCGGTCGTGGCTGGTGCGGGCGAGGTTGCCTGCCTGGTGGCCGTAGCTGTAGTCGGTCTTCTCGACGCCGGGGCGGCCGGTCTCGCGGCTGGAACGGACCTGCCCGTGCGTGGCCTGCCCGTACGGAGGCGAGGTCAGCAACAGCGTCACCCGCCCGGCGATATGCGGATCGGTGACCAGGGAACTGGCGTCTCGGGCGTCGCCGGTGATGACCGCGCCGGTCCCCGATGCACCCTGGTCGCGGGCGTGGTCGAGGTTGGCGCGCGCGAGGTGCGCCCAGCGGTGTTCGCATTCGATCCCGATCGCGTCCCGGCCCAGGTGGACGGCTTCGACGAGGGTGGTTCCGATGCCGCACATCGGGTCCAAGACGAGGTCGCCGGGCTGGGTGTAGGAGGTGATGGCGGTGGCGGCCAGGGCGGGCAGCATTTTGGCCGGGTGCGCGGTCGCCGCCGCCAGGTAGCGGCCCCGGCGCTGGGTGATGGCGGGCTGCTGCGCACACGCCCACACCGACAACGGCACCGGCTCGGTCGAACCGGTAGCGGATGAAGAGTTGCGGCGGGTGGAGTCAGGCCGGCCCGCGTGGCGGCGGTCAGACTGGTCAAAGTTGAAATGCATGACGGGTGCTTCTGCGCATCCACCCATCTCGAACGGCACGCGCCCCAGGCAACCTGGTCGCGTAGGCAGTTCTTCGGCACGGCCTTTGAGTACGCGACCGGCAGATTCGGCACCGCGATAGCGATCTTAGGCACGCGCATGAGCGCGCTGCGGGCACCTTAGGCACGACCTCAGGCATCCGGGTAGGCAAGCCGCCTCGGCGATTTCCTGCTGCTTCCGCTCGGCCTGGGCAGGCGCGGTGGCGTGTAACAGGTCCGGGCCTGGCAGCCGCGGAGGCTGACCGCCATCTGCCCGGAGGGCCGTCGCGGCGCCTGTGTGCTTACTGCGTCTTCCCGCCGTAGGCGGCCAAAATCATCATGGCCAGGCCCTTCCGTTCCTCCTCATCTCAGCGGGTGGACGATTGCGAACTTCCCGAAAAAAATCTCGAAGCTACCCTCCCAATGATCATGCTTGTCGGCCACTTACCGGGTGAAGGCCTCAGGAGGAGGCCGCCGGTAAAGGGGAGCGGAACATAGTGGATCCCGCCACGATGCAGGCGCTGGCGACCGCGGTCTGCGGCGCGGCCGGCGTGGTGATGGCAGCGTGGGTGCGCGGTCGGGTGCAGCGGCACCATGCGCGCGAGGCCGCGCGCCGTGATCACCTGCGTGACCTACCGCCTGGCAGCCGGGTCATCGACCTGGGTGAGCACGGGATGGTGATCGAGGTCGGCAGTGCCGGTCGGGAACTTCCTCCCGATGTCCGAGGATGAGCCGCGGCCGGTTCCGGCCGACCAACCCGCCCATTTCATCCACCGGTCGGCCGCTCATGCTGCCAGCCTGGCAGCGATGCGCACCGACTGGATCGACTTCTACGACACCGAGTACCACCAGGTGGTGCGGTTCGTGATGCGGGCCGGCGCATGCCTGGACGACGCCGCCGACGCCACGCAGCAGGCGTTCGCCGAGTCCTGGGCGCTGATGATCAACCATCCGGACCTGTGGGCCAGTGTCCGTGACCGGCGGGCCTGGATCCGCACCCTGGCCTGGCGTAAGCACCAGCGCCCGCCGGGTCCGCGCCGCCGACCGCTGGTGGCCGATGGCGTGCCGGTCCCCGACATCGTGGACGCCGGCCCTGATCCGGCGGAACTGACCGCGCAGACCCTGCTGGTGCTGCAGGTCTTGATCGTCACCGCCCGCGTGCTGCTGAGCCGGTGCCGGCACCGCCGGCTCCTCGACGGCGCGCAGCTGGTGCAGGTGCGCGTGCCGCCCCAGGTCGACGCGCCGGCTGCCGCGACGCTCTGGGCGAACCTGATCGGGCTGCTACGCCCCCGCTGGCGACGCTGGGCCTTTGGGCAGCCGCACATCGCGTTCGAGTACCACTGGGACGGCCCTGAACTCGGCCTCCAGCTGTGGGTGCCCGGGGCGGTCCCGGCCGCGCTGGTTGCCCGCGCCATCGAGGCGGCCTGGCCGGCCGCCCGCACCACCATCACCACCCCCACCGACCTCATCCCCATCGGCGCCGTCGCGACCGGCGGGACGCTCCGGCTCGCGCGCCCCGATCACCACCCCATCGCCACCGGCCACAAAGACGACCCGATCCGGGCCCTGCTCGGTGCCGCCACCGGCATCACGGCCGGGCAGCGTGCGGTGGTTCAGGTGCTGGCCCGCCCCATCACCGGGCGGCGTCTGGCCCGCGCGCACCGGGCCGCCGCGCACCTGCGCGGCACCACCCAGCCCACACTGACCGGACGGCTCTTGGACCTGCTCACCCCCGGCCCATCGGCTCGACCGGCCCGGCCGGGCGCCATCGCGGCGGCACATCCCGAACGCGCGGCAGAGATACGCGCGATCCTCGACAAGGCCGCCCAGCCACGCTTCGCCGTCACCATCCGATACGCCGCAGCCACCACCCACGCCGAGGATGCGCAGGCGGCGCGGGCGTGGGCGCGCGGCCGGGCGCACGCGCTGGCTTCGGCGTTCGCGGTCTTCGCCGGCCGGAACTACTTCGACCGGCACCGCCTCCACCACCCCGCCCAGACCTTGAACCAGCGGCGGCTGGGCTGGGGGGACCTGCTGTCGGTCGCCGAACTCGCCGCGATCGCGCACCTGCCCCATGACCCCGCGGTGCCCGGCCTGTCCAGGGCCGGCGCGAACTCAGTGCCCCCGCCACCCGTCGTGCCGGCCGGCGGGAAGGGCTGCAAACCGCTCGGGGACGCCGACGCCGGACCCGCCCGCCCCATCGCGCTACGCGTCACCGACACGCGCCAGCACCTGCACGTCCTCGGCGCGACCGGCGCGGGCAAGTCGACGCTGATCGCCCAGATGATCCTGTCTGACGCCCGTGCGGGGCGCGCGGTCGTGGTGATCGACCCTCGCGGGGACTTGATCAACGATCTGCTCGACCGGCTTCCCGATCAGGTCACCGACCGGGTCTGGCTGATCGACCCCGACACCACCCCGCCCCCCGCCCTCGGAGTCCTCGCCGGGAAGGACGCGAATCTGGCCTCGGACAACCTGGTCGGGATCTTCGCCCGGATCTTCGCCGACTCCTGGGGGCCACGCACCGACGACATCCTCCGCTCCGCCATCCTGACCCTCCAGCAGACCCCCGGCGCGACGCTGGCCGACATTCCCCGGCTGTTGACCGAGGACGCCTACCGGATCCGCGCCACCGGCCGGTTGCGCGATGAGGTCCTCGCCGGGTTCTGGGCCTGGTACACCGGCCTGTCACCCGAGGCGCGCGCGGCGGCGATCGGGCCGGTGATGAACAAACTCCGCCACTTTCTGCTCCGCCCCTTCGTCCGCGCCGTCGTCGGCGCCCACGGCCCCGGCCTCGACACCGACCGGCTCCTCAACACCGGCGGCATCCTCCTGGTCCGGGTCCCCAAAGGCACGCTCGGGGACGACACCGCCCGGCTCCTGGGCTCCTTCGTGATCGCCAAAGTCTGGGAAGCCACCACCCGCCGTGCCCGCCAACCAGAGGCAACCCGCCGCGATGCCGCCTTGTATGTGGACGAGGCGCACAGCTTCCTCAACCTGCCTCACGGGCTGGAGGAGATGCTCGCCGAAGCCCGCGCTCATCGGCTGTCCATCGTCCTAGCGCACCAGAACCTGGCCCAGTTCCCGCCCGGGATGCGAGAGGCGGTCGCCGCCAACGCCCGCAACAAAATCATCTTCTCCGTCTCCGCCCACGACGCCCGCCAACTCGCCACGGTCACCGCGCCGAACCTCACTGCCCATGACCTGGCGAACCTGGCCGCCTACCAGGCCGCCGCCCGCCTCATCGTGAACAACACCGAAACGCCCGCGTTCACCTTCACTACCCGGCCCCTGCCCGACCCGTCACCCGGCCGCGCCGACCTGCTGCGCCAGGCCGCGCGAGCCAACGCCGAGACCACGCGCCGTCCGCCGCCGCTATCTGACCCACGTCACGACGGCGCCCACGACCCGGAACTCACTGAGCCCGGCGCGCAGCCGACCGGAGACGAGCCGCCCGCGGCGCGACCACCCGCCTAAGCCCCTCGCGCCACCAGCCCGAATCCCGTCATGACTGGAGGAACTGTCATGCCCACGCCCGCTGCTAAACGTGCTCCGACTTACGTCGGTTCCGGCACCGCCCGCATCCCGGCCCGGCCGCCGATGAGCCCGGAGCTGGTCGCGGCCCTGGCGAGTCGGCTGCGGCCCCGAGACCGGTGGCTGCTGGAGATCCTGCACGAACACCGGGTGCTGACCACCCACCAGATCCAGCAACTGGCGTTCCCGTCCATCAGCACCACCACTCACCGCCTGCTCAAGCTGTGGCGGCTGCGTGCCCTGGAACGGTTCCGTCCGGCGATGGAGGTCGGGTCCTCACCCATGCACTACGTCCTGGGCCCCGCTGGCGCCGCGATCCTGGCGCAGCGCCGGGACAAGACCGTCGCCCAGCTCGGCTACCGCCTCGACCGGGCCCTCGCGATCGCCCACTCGGACAAACTCACCCACCTGGTCGGAGTCAACGGCCTGTTCACCGCCCTGGCCGCCCACGCCCGCACCCACCCCGGCACCGAACTGGCCGCCTGGTGGTCCGAACGGCGCTGCCAGAAAGCCTGGGGCCGATACGCCCGGCCCGACGGATACGGCCGCTGGCACGAGAACGACCGCGACGTCGACTTCTTCATCGAGTACGACACCGGAACCGAACCCCTGCACCGACTCGACGCCAAGATCAGCGACTACGCCACGCTCGCGGAGGCCACCGGTATCACCGACACCCCAGTCCTGTTCGTCCTGCCCAACCCGGCCCGCGAACAGCACCTGCACGACCGCACCACCCCCCGCAGGCCGCTGATCGTCACGACCACCCTGGAGGTGCTCGACGCCGCTGGGGGACCGTCCGGTGCCGCCTGGCGGCCGGTCGGCAGCCGGGCCCGGCAACGCCTCATCGACCTGCGTTCGGCTGGGGGCGAGGGATGAACCGCGGGCTTCTCCTGGCCGGTACCGCCGGCCTCGTGCTCGTGCTGGTCTGCCTGACCTGGTCGACCCGCCGCCCCGCACGACCCGCCCACCCCGCGCACGGCCCCGACCGGGCCTCGCGCGCACCGGCGGCGGGCGCGACGGCGGTGCGGCCGATCCGTACGGCGGCCGACGCTGGACGACTGCTGCCCTTCGCCCCGGACCAACTCGCCCGAGCCGCGCAGCTGGCGCAGACCTTCGCCGCTGCCTACAGCACCCACCGCTACAACGAACCGCCTGCCGAGTACCTCCAGCGGCTTACGCCGATGATGAGTCCCTCGCTGCGTGCCGTCATCGAACGCGCCGCGAACGACCCCGCCGTCGCGGTGCAGCGTCAGCGCACCCAGGAGGTCTGTGTCGGCGAGGCCCGTACCGAGGCGATCCGCGAACTGGGGCCCGCCTCGATCACCTTCGTGGTCACCGCCACCGAGTACGTCACCACCGCCTACACCGCCCGGCAGGACACCGCTCGCTACGCCATCACCCTCATCCCCATCACCGGTGATGGCTGGAAGGTGTATGACATCGAACTCGCCGCCGCTGGGCAGGCCGGCGACTCAGGCGGGATCCCATGACCGCCGCATCGCCCAGGCACGGGGCTCCGGACACCGGGTCGGCGCAGACCACCCTCCTGCTGGTCGTCGCGGCGCTACTGGGCCTGCCCGTTCTGCTCGGCGCGCCCTTACTCGGACATCACGCCGGCACGCTCACCGCCTGCGACCAACAAACGATCCCCCAACCCGGCATCGCACCCGCGGCTCAAGCCGACATCCCAGCCGCTTACCTAGCCCTCTACCAGGTCGCAGGGCAGCGCTATGGAATCCCGTGGAGCCTGCTGGCCGCCATCGGCAAGACCGAGTCCGACCACGGTCGCGACCACAGCCGCGGCATCCACTCGGGCGCGAACTCGGCGGGAGCGGCCGGGCCCATGCAGATCGGCATCGGCGGCCGGGCCGGTAACAACTGGGGCGGCACCCTACGCCACCCCGCCAGCGAACACACCGGCGGCGTTGCCGTCGACGGCAACGGAGACGGCTGGGCCGACGTCCACGACCCCGCCGACGCCATCCCCGGCGCCGCCCGCTTCCTGCTCGCCCACGGCGCACCCGCCAACCTGGCCCGCGCGGTGTTCGCCTACAACCCCGACCGCGCCTACGTCCGCCACGTCATGGCCCAAGCCGCCCGCTACGCCATCACCAACAGCCCCGCCACCACCGATCCGGGAACCGACCCCCAGGCGTGTCCTGGGAACGTCGACGCGTTCACCGGCGCACCCGGTGGCGTTGCCGGAACCGTCCTCGCCTACGCCCGTGCCCAAATCGGCAAGCCGTACGTCTTCGGCGGCACCGGACCGGACGGGTTCGACTGCTCGGGGCTGACGATGATGGCCTACCGCGCCGCTCACATCACCATCCCGCGCCTGTCCGACGCCCAGTACTGGTTCGGCAAGCGCGTCCCCGCTGGAACCGAGCAGCCAGGTGACCTGGTCTTCTTCGACTACAAGCCCGGCCACACCGGCCCCGGCCACGTCGGCATCGTCGACGATCCCGCCACCGGCATGATGGTCGTCGCACCGCACACCGGTGCGCGCGTGCGGCTGCAGTCGTACAAGACCTACCCCGGTGGCGCGGCTGGGTTCACCCGGCCCGCTGCTCGGGCGGTGAGGTAGCGTCCGCCCCTCCGCGATGACAAGGTGAGCGCGAAGGTGAGGTCCTGGGCTAGGTGGCACGCGTCCGGGGCGCGGAACAGGCGAGAGCCGACTCTCCTGTAGCTGGTGGGTGACGGGGGGCCGTCGCGGCATCTCCGGCAATGCCTTCGAGGAATGGCGGTGCCATGACGGCACCCCGGGGGGCATCCCACACCCCCGCATAGCCTCAGGAGCAGACGTTGTGGTCGCCAGGAACACCTTCCTGCTGTCGACGCCGGGGCAGGTAACGGTCCCACACGGGTTGAAGGTCTTTTCGCCGGTAGCCCCTATGGGTTACACCTTCCACCTCGACGTTTACCGACCCGACGCCGTACGGCCTGAGTCGGTAGGCCAGGCTGTGGGCGGTCAACTCACGGCCGTACTCATTTATCCACAGCCTTCCATGGAGTTGATGGAGCCGTTCGAGAATGGTCACGGTGTGCAGCGCGTTGACGCCTTCGAACACGGTGTGTAGATCGCGCAGGAGCCGTATATCGACGGGCGTGTTCTGATCGCTGGTGTGATTCGTGACAGGCGTGGTTGTCTCGACCGACGCCGTCGGAGCCGTCTGGTCGCGCTGGTCATCGATCCGTTCCATCGTGCTCGGGATACGGTCCCACACCCGTTGAAGGTGTTTTCGCTGGTAGCCCCTGCGGTTCACGCCCCCGAGGTTCACCTGGACCGACACGACGCCGTACCGCTTGAGTTCGTAAGCCAGGCTTCGGTTGGTCAACTCGCGGCCGTACTCGTGTATCCACGGCCTTCCATGGAGTTGATGGAGCCGTTCGAGAATGGTCACGGTGTGCAGCGCGTTGACGCCTTCGAACACGGTGTGTAGATCGCGCAGGAGCCGTATATCGACGGGCGTGTTCTGATCGCTGGTGTG